>DATMXZ010000394.1:0-2352 GCA_035561235.1 Ignavibacteria bacterium | reverse complement strand
TCATAATATTATATAATCTTTTACAATTTATTTTGTTCTCTGTGTATTATGAATTCACATAAATCTGATTTTTAATGAAAACATCGGCTTTTCTTGTATTTTTTTCGATAGTTCTTTCGATATACGGCGCCGCGAGTTTCTATGTTTACATTCACGGCAGGAACGCGCTAAGTGGTTACGGATTTCTTAAACTGCCGTACACGATTATTTTTGTTTTTCTATCGCTCTCTTACATCGCAGCGAGATTTCTTCAGGCGTACAGGCATTCCGACCTGAGCAATTTTTTCCTTCTCGTAGGCTCATTCTGGATGGCAGCGCTTGTTTATTTTTTTGTCGCCAGCCTCTTCATGGATATTGTAAGAGGCATAAATCACTTCATCAGTATTTACCCTGCGTACGTTTACCACAACTACGAGAAAACAAAACTGTGCGTATTGATTCTCATTTCCGCTGCAACAGCCTGCACTCTCGCATACGGCTACATTAACGCCCGCATCAGCGTAATAAATGAATATGTAATCAACACGAAGAAAAATTTATCAGGCACGATTAACGTTGTGGTTGCAAGCGACATACATCTTGGCGTGCTATCGGGAAGCAAATGGTTCGACGAACAGGTGGATAAGATTAATTCTCTGAATCCCGACGTGATTCTGCTCGCGGGAGACGTTATTGACGAGGACGTGAAACCGGTATTAGAGCAGAACCTCGGCGAACATCTTCTGAACCTGAAGGCGAAATACGGGGTTTACGCGATTACGGGAAATCACGAATACATAGGCGGCGTTGAGCCCGCCGTAAGATACCTTACGGAACACGGGATAAAAGTACTTCGGGATACAAGCATTCTCATTGACAACAAATTTTACTTAATCGGAAGAGAAGACAAAGACAAGAAAAGATTTACGGGAATGGAAAGGAAAACTCTTGACGAATTGATGAAAAGCGTTGACGCGTCTCTTCCCGTAATACATCTGAATCATCAGCCGTCGGACCTTTCGGAACTCGAAGGAAAAAACATAGACCTTTCGGTTTCCGGACACACGCATCACGGACAGTTCTGGCCTAACAGCATAGTCACAAATCTTATTTATGAAGTAAGCAGGGGTCTGGTGCGGAAATACGGTACAAACATTTATGTATCGAACGGTCTTGGTACCTGGGGACCGCCGATTCGCGTCGGGAACAGACCTGAAATTGTGAAATTTGTAATAAACGCCGAGTAGGAATTTTATATGTTCGAAAATTCTTTCCGTGCAAATAGGTATCGCGCGAGCGGGTCGTTTAAACTAAGATTGAATTATATTTTTTACTTTCTCAATGCCTGAAGTTCTTTGAAGAGCGAGATTTCTTTTTCAGAGAGGTTTCTCGGCAGGTCAATTGTTATTTTCAGGTATAAGTCTCCGAAAGAATCCTTCGAGCCGTAAACAGGCATACCCAAACCGGATAAACGGAGCGACTTTCCGTTCTGCGTTCCCGCCTGTACATCAACTTTTATTTTCCCTTTGAAAGTTACGAACTCTGCTTTTCCTCCGAGCAGCGCCGTATAAAGATTGACGTGCAAATCCGCGTACAGGTCATTTCCTGAAACATCATAGACGGCGTCTTTCTTTATCTTAATTCTGAGAAGGAGGTCTCCCGCCTGGCCGCTTCCCGCCGATGCGCCGCCTTTGCCGGCGAGTTTCAGCACCTGTCCGTCTTTTATTCCGGGTTTAAGATTGAGTTTAATAGACTGATTGTTGAAAGAAAAGAATTTCGCGCCGCCCTTGTATGCCTCCTCGAGTGTAATTTCAAGGACTGCCTCAAAATCCTGTCCTTTAGAAGTTCTCCGCGTGCTTCTTCCGGATTTTCTTTTCGACGAAGGTCGCCCTCCGAATCCGCCGAAGAACATATCGAAGAAATCCGAATATCCCGAATTGCCGAATATGTCTCCGAGGTCGCCTTCGAAAGTGTATGACTGTCCGCCCTGTCCGCGGTTGGCGTATTTCGCCCAGTCGAATCCCTCAGCGTTTCCGCCTGCCTGACTGTAGTACTGCCAGTTCGAACCCATCTCGTCGTATTTTTTCCGTTTGTCGGGGTCGCTCAGAACTTCGTTCGCCTCATTAATTTCTTTGAATTTTTCCTCCGCGGATTTATCGCCCTTGTTCTTGTCGGGATGATATTTCATCGCGAGTTTGCGGAACGCTTTTTTTATTTCGTCCTGCGAAGCGCTTTTTTCCACGCCGAGTATTTTATAATAATCTTTATATTCCATTCAGAATTTCCGCTCTTTTATTCGTTATCAATTTTAGTTTTGTGATGCCGCCCCTGCGGGCTATCGTTGTTGGTCCATATCTTAATGCAATTCGATAT
>DATMXZ010000393.1:0-15548 GCA_035561235.1 Ignavibacteria bacterium | reverse complement strand
AGTCAGTTCAGGGCAGGCCTACCTTTCTTTTTAATTTCATATATTATTATGATAGGAATGATATACGGCAAGAAAATTGTACTAAGGTCAATTCCTATCTTTGCGTTTTTATTGATTTTATCATATTTGATCGTCACACTCACAAAAAAGGAGCAGGTCGTAGAGGGATTGAAATTCGAGGACTGGCTTGAAATTGTTTCAGAGCCGAACAGGTTCTTATCAATGGGGAAATTTTCCATTTATGGAAGCACGTTAGATATGTATAATCAGTATCCGCAAACATTGATTATCGGCACAGGTCCGGGTAATTTTCTGAGCAGGGCAAACAATGCTTTTTCTTATGAAATGTTGGTGAAGACAAAAGGCGTAGGACCGATAATATCGCAATTATTTGGAATCAATTATCCGTACTTCTCCGACCTCCACATGAAATTTGTTTATAACAGAATTATACCCGAGGCAGTGCTGGGAACATTCCAGTTGTCGAACCCATATACAAGTTATTTGTCCGCAATTACCGAGGTTGGCATTTTTGGGGGTCTGGCAATAATATTTATCTATATTTTTATAATTCGTAAGTCGTTTTACTATCTTAGAATCATACGGAATAAGAATCCAAGATTCGTTCCTTTAAGCGTAGCGTTAATAGGCGGAGCGACCTATTTATTTCAACTAGCATTTCTTGAGAATTACTGGGAGCAGGCGCGCGTAACCCTCCCTGTATGGCTGCTTTTCTGGGCGGTAAAGACCGTTGCATATACCGAAAACGAAGATATGGTTGTTGACGGGAAGGCTCTGCAAACTGAAGATCAATAAAATTTTTTCAATTTTTTGAAATAATTCCATATGTGCGGGATAATAGGGTTTATCGGGGTCGGTTCGAAAAGCATTCTTGAGGAATGCACCGACTTGCTTCAGCACCGCGGTCCGGACGACCGCGGGGTCGAGTGGTTTGACGAATGGAATTCCGGGTTCGGTCACAGGCGTCTTTCGATAATCGACCTGAGCAGCGCCGGTCATCAGCCGATGTCGACTGAAGACGGGCGGTATTGGATTACTTATAACGGAGAGGTTTATAATTACAAGATGATCCGGGAGGAACTTGGATTGCTGAAGCGTTCGAACGGAACGGAAACTCCCCTCTTCAATTTTAAAAGCGGCAGCGATACGGAAGTCGTCCTGTACGCTTACGCCGCCTGGGGCGAAAAAGCGCTGGATAAACTTAACGGGATGTTCGCGTTCGCGGTTTTCGATACACTGACAGGCGAAGTGTTCATCGCCCGTGACAGGCTCGGAATCAAGCCAATATATTTCGCGGAGGTTGAAGGCGGGCTGGTGTTTGCGAGCGAAGCGAAGGCGATTCTTAAGAGCGGTCTCGCCGATGTGAAACCGGATATTTACGCGCTCGAATCGCCGATGCACTATCAGGTTGCCCCTCTTACGGGTTTCGACGGCATATATAAACTCGAAGCGGCTCATTATCTGAAGTATAAACTCAAACGTATACCTCCGAACGGTAAAAAAAATGAAGCGAATTTTCAGGCTGATGCATCGCTTTCCGGAAAGGGAGATTCTGCAAGAAGCGTTCAAACCGGAGAGGGTGGTTCTCAACATTACCAGACAGGCGCGGAAATCGTGACTGATTCGTACGTTATCGACAAGCAAAGCCCGAAACCAAAAGCATCCGGCGCTCTGGAAATTTTCAGATGGTGGAAATTGAACGTAACAGAGAATAACGCGAAAAGCGAGAAAGAACTCATTGACGAACTCGACGCGCTGCTTAACGACGCGGTAAAACTGCAGATGGTGAGCGACGTGCCCGTGGGCATATTCCTGAGCGGAGGGCTTGATTCATCCCTCATCGCCGCTCTGATGAGGAAGCATTACAAGGGCGTGATAAACGCTTTCACGATAAAGTTTTCAAAAGAGGACCAGAAGTTCGAGAAACTAGAGGACGACAGCGTTTGGGCAAAACAGGTTGCCGATATGTTCGAGTTCAATTACGAGGAGATGATTGTCAAACCCGAGACGGAGAAACTGCTGCCTCGGATGGTTTATCATCTCGACGAGCCGATAGCGGATCCGGCGGCGTTAAACACGTATCTGATATCAAAATTCGCGAGGCAAAACAAAATTTACGTGCTCCTTAACGGAATGGGCGGCGACGAGGTATTCGCGGGTTACAGGAAGCATCTCGCCTGCCTTAAAGCGGACGTATATACGAAGTTCGTACCCGCCTTAGCGAGAAAGGCAGTCGAAAGTTTTTTCAGGAAACGCAGGGTCGCCGACAGCAGGAAAGGCTACAAGTTCGCGAGATGGATCAAGCGGTTTCTTTCTTTCGCTTCATACGACAGGTTTGAAAGATTTCTTCTTTCGGACATTGGTTTGAACATAAACGATTACAATGAAGTTTTCTCTAATTCGGAAGGTTACAGGAATTCTTTCTACTATCTGAAGGAGAAAAAATTTTACGATGAAATTGACGCTTCATATTTGACAAAGATGTGCTACAACGATACGAACACGTTCATGATATCGCATAATCTGGCTTATTCGGACAAAGCAAGCATGATGGCGAGCGTCGAAACGAGGCCGCCGCTCATAGACCACAGGATTGTGGAATTCATGTTTTCGCTTCCGCCGAAATTCAGGATTAAAGGAAACAGACAAAAATACCTGCTGAAAAAAGTCGCAGAGAGATACCTTCCGAAAAAAGTTGTTAACAGACCAAAAGCGCCTTTCGGCTCACCGCTCCGCTCGTGGATAAGAGGCGCGCTCGCGAAGGACATAGACAGAATGCTGTCACTTGAGAATCTGAAGAGAAAGGATTTTCTTAAAGCAGAGAAGATTCGGGACATAGTACTTCGAGACAGGAGCGGCAAAGAGGACCTGGCTCACGTTATTTACAGGTTCTTCGTGATGATGACCTGGTGGGAAACTTTCTTTTCGGATTTCTTCACGTGAAGGGAAATGGGTTCCGGAAAGACCGAATGATTTTAATGCCGGGACAAAAAAAAGGATTTAAGGGATTTGAGAGCAGGCAGATTAGCGGGTTCTCAAGAATGATAGAATACCCGGAGTAAAAAATTTAAAGAATGGATTCCCGTTTACACGGGGACGACAAAAATTATGAAGCAGATAATACAATACCAGAAGACAGGCGAGATGAAGATACAGGAACTTCCTCTTCCCGTCATAAAGCCGGGATATATTCTCGTCAGAAACGCTTTCTCGGTAATTTCGTCAGGCACGGAGAGGACATCAGTCGAAACGGCGAAGGCTTCGATGTTAGGCAAGGCGCGCTCGCGTCCCGACCTCGTCAGACAGGTAATCGACAACGCGAAACGCGACGGGATTAAAGCGACCTGGGAGAAAGTTCAGAACAGGCTTGACAACTACAAGGAACTCGGATATTCCTGCGCAGGAACTGTTGTTGAATCGGGAGTTGAAGAATTCAGGAAGGGCGACAGAGTCGCCTGCGCGGGCGCGTCGGCGAATCACTCTGAATACGTGCTCGTTCCGAAAAATCTTGCGGCGCGAGTTCCTGACAGCGTGGATTTCGACGAAGCCGCTTTTACTACAATAGGGGCAATCGCGATGCAGGGTGTGAGACAGGCTGATGTCAGAATCGGCGAATGCGCCGCGGTTATCGGACTCGGGCTTCTCGGCATCATAACCGTTCAGATACTGAAATCCGCGGGATGCAGGGTTATCGGACTCGACATTGACGATACCAATTTCGAAACGGCGAAGAGACTCGGATGTGATGAAACCGCACTCAGCAACAGGGATTCAGTTGGGATAGTCGAATCATTTACAAACGGATACGGAACAGACGCGGTAATTATCACGGCATCGACAAAATCTAACGAGCCTGTTGAACTGGCGCTGGAATTCGCCCGCAGGAAGTCCCCTGTCGTGGTTGTCGGCGCTGTCGGGATGAATATTCCGCGTTCGCCTTTTTACGAAAAGGAAGTTGAACTGAAGATTTCGTGTTCATACGGTCCCGGAAGGTACGACCGAGAATACGAGGAGGCAGGAATCGATTATCCTTATGAATACGCGCGCTGGACTGAGAACAGGAACATGGAGTCGGTGCTTGAACTTCTCGCGGAAAAGAGGCTTTCATTCAGGTCCCTGATAACGCATTATTTCGGAATTGACGACGGATTGAAGGCGTACGATTTGATTACGGGCAAGACGGGAGAGAAACATCTCGCGGTACTTATCAGGTACGGTGAATTTACGGATGAGGGTATGTTAAAAGCCGACGGTATTTCGTTAACAGGGCGCTGTAAAGACGATTCCGTTTCAAAGCCGCGAAAGGCTGTGTCCAAAGTAACGGCGGGATTCATCGGCGCGGGAAACTTCGCACAGTCGTACATACTTCCTGTTTTAAAATCCGAGAAAGTAAGGCTGAAGACGGTTGTAACGTCAAAGCCGGTGAATGCTTCTTCGGTGAAAGAAAAATTCGGATTCGAGGATTGCGGCACAGACGCAGAGAAAGTTTTTTCAGACAGCGAAATCAACACGGTTTTCATCGCTTCGCGGCACGACAGCCACGAAAAGTACGTCCTTCGCGCAATCGAAAGCGGAAAGAACGTTTTCGTTGAGAAACCGCTCGCGATAAATCAGGACGAACTAAATTTAATTTCAGCGGCGTATAAAAATTCGGATGTAAACCTTGCCGTCGGTTTCAACAGAAGGTTCTCGAAATCATTTACGGATATCAAGAAATTCTTCGCGGGAATAAAAGAGCCCAAAGCGATTCTTTACAGGGTGCACGCGGGTTTCATACCTTCGTCGCACTGGATACAGGACCCGCTTCAGGGCGGAAGAATTATCGGGGAGTGCTGTCATTTCATAGACACGATGCAGTATCTGACAGGTTCTCTTCCCGTATCATTCTCCGCTTCGTCAATCCGCTCGGATAATTCCTCGGTAAAAAACAGAGACAACATATCAGTGATAATAGACTTCGCCGACGGCTCGACGGGAGCGCTTCTTTATCTTGCAAACGGAGATTCGTCAGCGGGCAAGGAATACTGCGAAGTTTTTTCAGGCGGCAGAACAGCAGTGATGGATAATTTCGTTTCGGTTTCTTATCACGCGGGCGGAAGACGAGCAATTAAAAAGGCGGACGGAAAAAAAGGCCACAGGGAAGAAATAAAGCATTTTCTAAATCTTGTACGCGGTAAGGAAAAGCCTCTTCTGCAATTCGCCGATATCGCTACGAATACCGAATTAACTTTTCTGATTGCCAAAAATATAAGGGGTTAATAAATTTTGGAGACAGGCAATCCGGTTTTCGAAGCAATTTCATCTCTCGAGAAATATATTTCCGATAACAACTTCAGGGGTTACGACCCCTATGACGGTTTGACGTCGCCTCTTTTCAGACTACCTGTTTTAAAATCAAATGGTCCTATTAGATTTATTTCACAGCAGTTAATAAAGAAGAGTCCGTTCAACATCAGACCACTGCTGGGAATAAAAAAAGGTTATAATCCGGTAACTCTGGGTCTCTGCATTCAGGCATACACGTATCTTTTAAAGTCCGGGAGACTGCAGGGAACAAGGATTTCGGCGGATTACGCCGAATCAAGAATTAATTTTCTCACTGAAGAATTGCTGAAATTGTCTTCCAAAGGATTCAGCGGATACTGCTGGGGTTATGATTTCGACTGGGAAGCGAGATACGCGTCGAATCCCGCGTACACACCCACAATCGTAGCGACAGGAATAATAACAAACGCGCTTTTTGAATATTACAGATTCTCGAAGGATAAGAATATTTTTGCTATCATTGAAAGTTCCGGAGATTTTGCGACAAAGGATTTAAAGAAAAGTTTTGACGGCGGAACATTCTGCTATTCGTATTCACCATACGACAGCCAGCGGGTTTACAACGCATCGATGAAAGCCGTCAGGCTGCTTTCACAAATTTTTTCCGTGAACGGGAGGAAGGAAATCGCGGACGAAGCGAAAAAGGCAGCGGCGTACGTCGCTGAGAATCAGAATAAAGACGGTTCCTGGGCGTATTCAAAAAGCGACGGAAGAGACTGGGCGGATAATTTTCACACAGGATACATATTAGATTGTTTCGATGAATACATCAGGAATACCGGAGATACTGAGTTTTCAGATATCCTTCAGAAGGGATACCAATTTTACGCTGACAGATTTTTCAGGAAAGCGAAGAACGACACACTCATGCCGAAGTATTACAGCAATAAACTTTATCCCGTGGATTCTACGGCGCTCTCGCAATCGGTTCTTACACTCGCCAGATTCGGCGATACGGGAAAAGCATTGGCGACATCGCGCTGGGGCATCGAGAACATTTTTGACAAAAAGGGATATTTTTACTATCGCGCGGGCAGATTCAGGAAGCAAAAAATTTCATTCATGAGGTGGTCGAACGCCTGGATGTTCGCAGCACTTTCATATTTATTCTTAAAGATTCAAGAACAGGCAGGGAAAAATGATCTGGTTTGACCTCGACAATTCACCTCACGTACCGATTTTCAGACCGATACTTAAGGAACTAAGAAGCCGTGGAATAGATTTCATAGTCACTGCAAGGGATTACGCGCAGACAAAAAGCCTGCTCGAGTTATGGAATATAGAGCATACGATGATTGGAGTTCACGGCGGAAAGAGCAAGGCCGGAAAAATTACAAATCTCATCGGCAGGACAAATCAACTTGTAAAATTCGCAAAGGGAAAAAAAGTAAGCGCCGCTTTCAGCCACGGTTCGAGGACGCAGGTAATGGCAGCCCGAAGATTTGGGATACCGTCTTACGTAATGCTTGACTATGAATACACTGAAAAATACATATTCAATCTGTTCGGGACAAAACTATTAATTCCCGATTTGATTCCCGATGCACGGCTCGCCGAAGCGGGTTTCAATACGAACAAAGTAATAAGATATCCCGGCTACAAGGAGAATATTTATCTCCAGGATTTCGTTCCTGAAAGGAATTTCAGGGAAAGAATAGGTATTCCCGCGGATAAAATTCTTGTTGTAATACGACCGCCCGCACTTCTCGGGAATTACCATAACAGCGAAAGCGAAAAATTATTTACGGAAGCAATCAGGTATTTCTCCTCAAACAAAAACACGCAAACTTTAATTATCAGCAGGACGAAGGAGGATGTCGGTCTCGTCCACGATTTATCAAACTCAGGGAACATATCATTGCTGGAAAAACCCGTCGACGGTCTTCAATTACTTTTTTCAGCCGACATAACGCTAAGCGGTGGAGGCACTATGAACAGGGAATCGGCGCTTCTCGGCACGTCGACATACAGCATATTCACAGGCAGAAAGCCCTATCTGGATGAGCATCTTCAATCGCTCGGAAAACTCAAGTTTATCGAAAACAGCGAGGATTTAAGAAGTATTTGCATTGAAAAGAAAAAAAATAAAGAGTATTTTAAAAATTCTGACGGAATCAAATACATTATCGAATTTATATCCAATATTCACGACAAACAAAACCGGAGGTTAGATGAAAGTCCCATTCGTTAATCTTAAGACTCAATATAATTCAATTAAAGATGAAGTCAGGGCGGCAATAGACGACGTCCTTGAGAACACCGCTTATGTCTTAGGCAGGCACGTAGTCAATTTCGAAAAAGAATTCGCGAAGATGCACGGTGTCAAGCACTGTTACGGTCTCTCATCGGGCACGGACGGCAATCATTCGGTTTTGTGGGCGCTCGGAATTGCTCCCGGAGACGAAGTTATAATTCCCGCGAACACCTTTATAGCGACGGCCTGGGGCGCGACGCTTTGCGGCGCAAAGCCGGTTTTCGCGGACTGCCATCCCGAAAGTTACAACATCGACCCTGATAAAGTCGAAGCCGCGATAACTCCGCGTACGAAGGCTATTGTCGCGGTGCATTTATACGGTCAGCCCGCCGATATTGACAGGCTGAAAGAAATCGCGGACAGGCGAAATATTTTGCTCGTCGAAGACTGCGCACAGGCGCACTTATCGGAATATAAGGGGAAAAGGGTCGGAGGGTTATCGACCGCTTCATCATTCAGTTTTTATCCGGGCAAGAATCTCGGCGCTTACGGCGAGGCGGGAGCGGTTTGCACGAATGACGATGAACTCGCGTTAAAGTTCAAAATGATAAGAGACCACGGCAGCCACGAGAAATACATACATTATTCCTTCGGGCATAATTACAGGATGGAAGCCATTCAGGGCGCCGTGCTCGAGGTTAAGTTAAACCACATAGACAAATGGACAGAGCAGAGGCGCAACGCGGCGAAGTTTTATTCGAAATATCTTTCGAACTTATCCGAAGTCGTACTGCCTGTAGAAATGGATTATGCGAAACACGTTTATCATCTGTATGTTATCAGACTCGGCAGTACGGATACGCGGAATGAACTTCAGGCATTCCTTAGCGATAACGGCGTATCAACAGGTCTTCATTATCCCGTGCCGCTGCACGTTCAGCCGTGTTTCTCGGCGCTCGGTTACAGGAAGGGCGACATGCCGGTAACAGAAAATCTTGCCGAATGCGGCTTATCGCTTCCGATGTTCCCCGATATTACGGAGGAGCATATTGAATACACGGCAAGCATTATCAAGAATTTTTTTAATAAAAATTGAAATATCCGGGCTATAAATATTTTTACGCTTTAATAGATTTTGTGATACTTATATCGTCCTATTTCATCGCTCACGATTTGTATTACAGATACTATGCCGGGAAATACATATCCTGGATGATGCTTGGCTTGGGAGACTACATAACATTTACCGTTTCGGGAATAGTATTCATAATCATTTTTCACTATCTGCACTTGTATAAAATGAACGTGTTCCTGACGAGGGCGCTGCAATTCACGGTTCTTGTAAAGGCAATGCTGTACGGAGTTGTCGGGCTTATAGCGGTTACATTTTTTACAAAGTTCTCGTTGATTTCGGATTCAAGGCTGTACATTTCCATATATTTTATAACAGCACTAAGCCTTTTAATTTTCGTCAGAATCATATTGCTGCAGATAATATATTCGAAGATACTCGCAAATAAAATTTTCAAGATAAAGATACTGATTATCGGAGCGGGAAAATCGGGCAAGTCATTCGCTCAGAAATTATCATTCGAAAATATATTCGGCGTGGAGATTATTGGTTTTCTAGACGATACCGTCGAAAAAGGGTGCGTAGTTTTCAACGAACTGAAAGTGCTCGGTAAGACGGAAGATATCGGAGAACTTAAAAAGGTAATGGATTTCAAGCAAGTCGCGATTTGCATCGACAGGATTGAATACGAAGAACTTCTGAAGATAATCGACAAATGCCAGAGACTCGGTCTTGAGGTGAAAGTTACCTCAGACCTCTTCGGAATTATTCCCCAGAAGATTTTCTCGGAGGAATACGAAGACATCCCAATTATTAACGTATCTCCCAAATTTAATTATCCGATATATTACGTTATAAAGAGAATCTTAGATTACGTCGGCGCATCCGCCGGGATATTGCTTCTTTCGCCTTTTTTCTTCATCGCCGCGATTATTATAAAATTTACATCAAAGGGACCCGTGATTCACAAACAGGTGCGAATCGGCAAAGACGGCAAACCGTTCGATTTTTACAAATTCAGGTCAATGTACGTAATTGACGGCGAAGACATATCAAGAGTAGACGAGATGCTGGATTTCATGAAGAATAAATCATCCGCGGAAAAAATCGTTAATCAAACGCGCATTACACCCATCGGGAAGTTTCTCAGAAAGTTCTCACTCGACGAAACGCCTCAGTTATTCAACGTTATAAAAGGCGACATGAGTCTCGTGGGCCCGCGTCCATGCCTGCCATATGAATATGAAAACTACGACGAATGGCAGAAGAGAAGACTCTCCGTTATACCCGGCTGTACCGGTCTCTGGCAGGTAACAGGACGCAGTCAGGTAAACTTCAATGATTCCATAATAATGGACCTTTATTACATAAACAACTTATCTCCCTGGCTCGACCTGCAATTAATAATCAAGACACTGCCCGTTATGATATTCGCGAGGGGCGGGAAATAAAAAAGGTTATTCGCATTCTTTTTCCTCAATCCTTCTTTCCTTTCAGATTCAAACCAATTTACATTTTTTTTCATTTTCAATTTAAGCATATTCATAAAAAAACTAAAATCACATGCAGGCAGCAGTTATAGGAATCGGTTATTGGGGTCCTAATCTGATAAGAAACTTTCTCGCATCAGAGAAAATTGAAAAGGTGTACGTGTTCGACATAAACAAATCAAGACTCGATTTCGTACGTAAAAGATTCCCATTGGTAACCATTGCGGACAGCGTTGAACAGATACTTGATTCCGATAAAATTGAGATGGTTGCAATCGCGACACCTGTCGATAAGCATTTCGATACCGCAATGAAGGCACTTAAGAGGGACAAGCACATCTGGGTTGAGAAGCCGTTCACATCGAGTGTCGAGCAGGCATTAATTCTAAATCAGTTAGCCGCCGAAAGGAATCTCAACATTTTCGTGGACCATACTTTCATTTATACCGGGGCGGTTAAAAAGATGAAAGAGATTATTGACAACAACGAACTCGGCGATCTGCTATATTTTGATTCCGTAAGGATAAATCTCGGCTTGTTTCAGTCTGACGTCAACGTAATATGGGACCTTGCACCGCACGACCTTTCAATAATGTTTTACCTGATGAACAAGAAACCGGTGGCGATAGCCGCGAACGGCGTAGCGAATTATTACGGGCACGAAAATATCGCACACATATCGGTTTATTTCGAGAATAACTGTTTCGCTCATTTCCACGTTAACTGGACGTCGCCAGTAAAGATAAGAAGAATGATAGCCGGCGGCAACAAGAAAATGCTCGTGTTTGACGACATGGAAAATTCCGAGAAAATAAAAGTGTACGACAGCGGGATTGAAATGAAGGAAAAAGAAGGCATATATAACGCGCTCGTTCAATACAGGATAGGCGACATGTATTCGCCGAAACTCGTTCATACGGAGGCTCTGGCTCTCGGCGTCGAGGAATTCATAAACTCAATAATCGAAAAGAGGAAACCGCTTACAAACGGCGATGACGGTCTAAACGTTGTCAAGATTCTCGAAGCGTCAGACGCATCGATAAAGCAAAAGGGGAAACTAATAACATTATAAGCCATAACATTCAGGATGTCAAACAAGAACATTAATAATGTCAAACTCGGCAAGGAAGTAAAGATTTACGATTTCGTGAATTTGTACGGCTGCTCTATAGACGACAACACGAAAATCGGCACTTTCGTCGAGATTCAGAAGAACGCTATCGTCGGAAAGAACTGCAAGATATCTTCGCACACATTCATTTGCGAAGGCGTACACATCGAAGATAACGTTTTTGTGGGGCATAATGTGACATTCATTAACGACAAGTATCCCCGCTCGACCAATGAAGACGGCTCGATGCAAGGTGAATCGGACTGGAGCGTAGAGCAGACTTTCGTAAGGAAGGGCGCATCCATCGGCTCATCTTCGACAATACTTTGCGGCGTAACAATCGGAGAGAATTCAATAATAGGAGCGGGCTCGGTTGTGACGAAGAACGTGCCTGACAATGTAATCGCTGCCGGCGTTCCCGCGCGCGTTTTAAGAAAAATCAAATAAATCCATCTTTATTCCCGTACACCTTTTTCACGAGAATCATTTCCGTGATTACCAAAAGAATAACAATTATTACCGAATACATCCACAAACTCCTGCCTTTCCTGTTTCCTTCAACAAGATTTCGCAAATTCCCTATATCATCTTTTTCAACAATCTCATAATTCTTCACACCGCACCGATTTAAAACCTCCGTTAGTTCCTTTCTGTCCGCTCTTGCCGTATTACTTTCCAGAGTGTCGTGATTAATAACTTCCTGAAAACGTCCTGAGACGAGAGCAGTGTATGAAAGGTAAACAGCCGAGCGCAATATCAGTGGCGAAAAAATCTCATTAACTGGAAAATCCGACATCTTTACGTCCGCAGAGACCGATGATACAACGAGCATACCGAAGTTCGACCTGTCCAGATAAATCAAAGGCGCAAGGTTCGCAGCGGAAATTAACGGGTATGAATTCCCGCTACCCGTAATGCCGTACTGTGAAGAAAACCTGACGGGAGGCACGGTATTTTCATTAACCTGCATTCCCTTGAATATACCCTCGAAAAAAGGCTCGTATGTTTTCACTTCGGATATCTTCTCGGTTCTTCCGATATTTTTCTTACCTGTAAAACTCACGGATCCGAGTCTTGTTAAAAAACTGCCGTCGAAGTTTTCATCAGGAAACACAAAAATTCCTTTACCGGAGTTCAGAAACTCCCTTAATTTATCTGCTTCGTTATTATTTGCAGGTTCGTATCCAATCAAAAAAACGACATCATACAAATCAATCGAAGAGACTCCATCGGTGTATGAATAATCGAAGATTATATTTCCCACTTTACCGTTTCCGTTCACGGCATCAAAGACTGAAGTTATGTATTTCGAATCCGATTCAGGGCTTTTTAATATACCGATTCTAATTTTTTCGGGAATGAACGCGTTAAAAAGGAATTTATCGTCCTCGCGCAGCGCGTTATCATATTGGTTCAATCCCTCAACCACGATATCCCCTTCATTGTTTCCGCCTTTTTCCGCCGTGAATTCGAAATCAACTGTTTTCCTTTCTCCCGGATTAAGGTTGATGAAAATTTCCGATTTAACCTTGTCACCGGATTTTAACGCAACTCGCGCGTCCTGCAAGTAATTCGAGCCTTCATTCTTTATTGCTGCTTTTAATTTTATCTTTCTTCCAGGTCCCGGTATTCCGGTTTCCTTATAAACGTTATTGACCGAAACATTAGCGTAAACTTTATCGGATACATTGAGCAGATAAAAATA
This sequence comes from Ignavibacteria bacterium, assembly GCA_035561235.1. Taxonomy (GTDB): domain Bacteria; phylum Bacteroidota; class Ignavibacteria; order Tepidaquicellales; family Tepidaquicellaceae; genus CAIKZJ01. The sequence continues at coordinate 2,630 of DATMXZ010000393.1, read as the reverse complement.
AGTATCAGGAAATTCATCCGAATAGTCTCTGACGGGTCTGTTAAAATTCACGCTTTGGAAATCGGAAATTATAAATATCTCGTCGATTCTTTCACCGTCTTTCTTTTCAACAGCCGCGGCGAGAATTGAATTTATATCCGGTTTGAATTTAATATTACCGCCGCCGCCCGTACTCACACCGGTATAAATGTTCGTTACCCTGTCCGATGTCGAGAACAGAGAATTTACATAATCAGACGCGTTCGATGCTGTTTGAATCAGCGGGACGGTGTCCTGATAGACATTCATACTATAAGAACTGTCAACAAAAATGACTGCATTTTTTCTTTTATCCGCGCCGCTGCCGCTCATATTTTTCAAGTAGGGGTCGGCAAAAGCGAGCACCAGGAACACGATTATCAATGTCCTAACGAGCATCAGAAGAAACTGCCTGACGCGAATTTTTCTGAAACGTGATTTCTGTATTTCCTTTAGCAGCATCAGCGAACTGAACTCGATTTTTTCAACCTTTTGCAGATTCAAAAGATGAATTATAACAGGTATTGCTGCAGCTACCAGCGCGACGAGTATGTAAGGATTAATGTAAGACAGATCTCTAATAAATATGCAAATATTAACTATTTTACACTGTTTTACAACGTTAATTTTAATAACTTTCAAGATACACATAAAGATGAAGTTTAGAAATACAATATTGATATTGAACGGTGATATGCCTCCGGCAAGAATTTTCAAGAAGTTGAGGAGAAAGGATGATTATATTATCTGCGCGGACGGCGGAGCCAATAACGCGAGAAAAGCGGGTATTGAGACGGATATTATTATAGGTGATTTCGATTCAATTACTAGAAGCACACTAAATTTTTACAACAAGAAAAATACGAAACTCCTGAGAATCAGTGAACAGGATACAACCGACCTTGAGAAATCTCTGATGTACATCGTGGAAAACGGTCTCGACAATCTGCTTATTTTCGGAGCCATCAGCGGCAGACCGGACCATACATTGAATAATTTCAGCGTATTTAAAAGATACAGTAAAATTCTGAGAATGCGGATTTTCGACCGCACTTTCGAGATTTATTTCATTAACGGCAGGACTGAGTTTTCGTACAGAAAGGGACACACAGTCTCTCTAATACCGATGCCTCTTGCGGAAGGCATCATTACAAAAGGATTGAAATACGCGCTGAAAGGTGAAAGCCTTGAGTCAGGAATCAGGGAAGGCGCGCTTAATGTTTCATCAGCCGCCAAGGTTACGGTTGAGTTCAAGTCAGGAGAACTGTTGTTGTTCAAGAAACATTTTTTGTAATTATTTAAAGGAACATTTCCATCTACTGCTTCAATGATAAGTTTTTCAACATATGATTATATACTAATCGTCTTTTATTTTCTCGCGGCAATTTATATAGGATTCAGGACAGGCAAGAAAGACGACACGGAAGAGAATTATCTCGTAATGGGAAGGAGGCTGACTTTGCCCGCTTTCGTCGCGACTCTTGTATCGTCGTTTTACGGCGGAGTGCTCGGCGTGGGAGAATTCACATACAGATACGGGATATCAAGTTGGTTCCTGAACGCGTTTCCTTATTATGTTTTCATAACAATTTTCGCTCTGTTCTTCGCCGTTAAAATCAGGAAGACCAAATTATTCACCATACCTGATAAACTGAATCTTGTTTACGGCAAGAAAGTCAGCGTGTTCGGAGCGGTTATGATATTCCTGCTCGTAACACCTGCGCCTTATTTATTCATGCTCGGGATAATAACATCGATGATTTTCGGATTTCCGATGTGGCTTTCGATGTTACTTTGTCTGATAATTTCAGTAGTGTACTTGTACAAGGGCGGTTTAAACGCAGACGTCAGGGTTAATATTTTTGAATTCGTTCTTATGTTTCTCGGATTCGGGATAATAATACCGTTTTGCTTTCTTAATCTCGGCAGCATCGAGTTTCTCGGAGCGAACCTGCCCCGAGAACATCTGACTGTCTCGGGCGGGCATTCCGCCGGATACATAATCGTATGGTTTTTTATCGGCGCCTGGGCTATTGTCGATCCCGCTTTCCATCAGCGATGCTACGCCGCAAAAAGCGAAAAGACGGCGGTAAAAGGAGTGTTCATTTCTCTCATATTCTGGTTTATATTCGACGCAATGACAACACTCGCGGGGCTTTATTCGGCAGCGGCTCTAAAGGACATTCCGAATCCGGCAATGTCGTATCCGCTCCTTGCGGAAGCAATACTTCCCGCCGTCGCGAAAGGATTCTTCTTTATAGGTCTGATAGCGACAATAATGTCAACGCTTCATTCGTACATGTTCATATCCGCCTCGACACTCGGCAAAGATATCGTTAACAGGATTAAAGGTGTCGGTGATGACGGAAACAGGTTCTCAAAAGCCGGCATTATTGCAGCATCAGCATTATCGCTATTAATCGCTTTACTCGTTCCATCTGTCGTAGAGATCTGGTACATAATCGGGAGCGTTACAATTCCTACTCTGCTTATTGCGGTAGTATCGTCATATTTTCCCGCGCTTCATATCGGAAGGCACTGGTTATTAAGTGCAATGATTGTATCATTTTTATTTTCATTTTTTTGGGTAATTTTTAATATTGGTTATATAG
>DATMXZ010000392.1:0-2530 GCA_035561235.1 Ignavibacteria bacterium | reverse complement strand
ATTATAAACCAAATCATTAATGTTCACTGGCATAGTAACAAGCACGGGAAAGGTCGTGAAAATCACACCGAGAGGCGATAGCATTGTTTTTCTCGTTCAACCGCAGATAAAAAATTACCTCAGGGATAGACGTAAAGGCGATAGCATCGCGATTAACGGCGCCTGTATGACAATTACAGGAATAAAACTCGGAAAATTTGAATTTACTACCGTAAACGAATCGTTGAGCAAGACGAACCTCGGCAGTCTTATAATCGGCTCCTTCGTCAATCTTGAAAAACCGATGAAACTACACGAAAGCCTCGACGGCCATATCGTTCAGGGTCACGTGGATTCAACCGGAAAGGTTTATGATATCAGGAAACTGAAAGACAGTTGGGAGTTCTTTTTCGAGTTTCCGCTTAAGTTCAGAAAAAATCTGATTTACGTCGGCTCTATTTCGATTAACGGAATCAGCCTGACTGTCGCGGATTTACGGGAAACATCTAAGAACGTGATTATTAAAACCGCCATTATTCCGCATACATATTCCGCTACTAATTTTCAGTACCTTAAAAAAGGCGACAGCGTGAACCTTGAATTCGATATGCTGGGTAAATTCGTTATGAGAATTTTAGGCAAGATTAGATAAAGTCTTTTTTATCTCGGCGTATATTTCTTTTTCGTCTATTCGATTGAAACAATCGAGAGTTTTTATTTTGCAGTAATCCTTACCGTGATTCGTGCAGGGCCTGCAATCAAGTCCTTTCACTTCGAAAACCGAGTCGCCCTCCCCAGCGGGGTAAAACCCGAAACCCTTGACAGTCGAACCGAATAATGCGATTACCTTTGTGCCTGCGGCATAACCGAGATGCAGCGGTGCTGAATCATTCGTTACAAGAACCCCGCTCCTCTTTATCAATTCTGCCGATTCAAGAAACGAAAGTTTTCCGGCGAAACTGTATACTTCGTTGTTGGCTGAATTGCCCGCAAGGTCACCGCATAATTCCGAATCCTCATCCCCTCCTATTAACGCAATTTTGAAACCGTCCTCCGAACAAAGGTTAATTAAATTCCTGTACTTTTCTTTCGGAAATCTTTTCGTGTACCATACCGAACCGGGCGCGATGCATACCAGTTCCTTCCTTGATTTAATATTCAAACCTTTAACTATATCATCCGCTGCTCTGACTTCCTTTTCGGAAGGATACAGTTCCGGTCTTATTATTTCATTCGCGTTTATCCCGATTGGTTTTATTAAATCCAGCACGCGGAGTATCTCGTGCTTGTCCGCGTAGTTAACTGTATCCGTGTATAAGAATGAAAGCGCGGAGTTTTTATAAGATATCGTTCTTCCCTTCTTACCGATATATGCCATCAGTGTCGTCCGCAGATATCTCTGAACCCCGAATATGTAATTGTACCTCTCAGATTTTATTCTGCCGGCTAACTTGAAAAAACTTGATACAGTTCTGCCAGACGAACGCTTGTCGTACACTATTACATTCCTGATGTGCGGATTTCCTTTGAGCAGACCCGCCGTCTTTGGAATGCATACGAAATCTAATTCCGATGAAGGATATTGTTTCTTCAGCGCCTGCACGAGCGGCACTGTGAGTATTACATCGCCAGGAAATGCGGTCTGTATTATTAAAAATTTCATTTCTGTACGTGTTTGAATCTCCTGTGCAGCCATAACCACTGGTCTGGATGCTCCCTTATTACTCGCTCCAGCGCCTTGTTGAATCTTTCGGTTAATATCTGTACGTTCTCGTCAGTCGCTCCCCCAGTCAGGTCGTCGTACTTTAACGGCTCCGTTACTATCATGTACTTGTTCGTTTTGCTTCTGTATGCGTACGCGAAAACTATCTCAGTCCTGTTCTTGAGTGCGATTTTTGCAGGACCGGAAAATGTCGCTACCTTCTGCCCGAAGAAATCCGCGTAAACCGAATAATCCGGATTCGCCGACTGGTCGAGAAGAAAACATACTGTCTCATTCTTTTTTATCAACGTATATATGTTCCGCAGTGAACCGCCGATTTCAAGCATCTCGTTGCCGCACATCTCCCTGTACTTGTTGACTGTCTTGTTGATTCCTTTATTCGTCTGCGGCTTCACTACTACGTTGAGTCGCGACCTGAATATCTTCGCGTATGAAAATGCCATCAACTCCCAGTTAGATATGTGTCCGCTTAAGAAAAACTGACCCTTCCCTTTTGATATTGCCTGATATACATAGTTATAATCCTGAAATGATACGAAAGTCTCTATCGTTTCCTTCTTCAGTTTTGGAAAGTATAACAACTCGAATAGAGTAATACCCAGATTTATGTAAACGCCCTTTATGGTTTTTTTCTTCCAGACATCGTCCTTTTCGGGAAAACAAAGCGTGAGATTATTGTATGCTACCTGCTTGCGGAAGGGTAATAGATAAAAAAAAACAACCCGAATCCTCTTCCAATTCCTTGTACCGCCTTAATCGGTAACCTTCGCACCGCGAATCCGAGCGATATTAAAAATAAATATATTAATAAATTCACCATTCTCTATG
>DATMXZ010000391.1:0-5477 GCA_035561235.1 Ignavibacteria bacterium | reverse complement strand
CTTCTGTTATGCCCTTAGCGTTATTTCTTATTGTTTTCCGGAAACAAGATTAAGCATTATACATTTTATTTTTGAGGGTAGTTATTCTTTAATTCATTAAAGGGAACACAATGGAAAAAGGTACCGTTAAGTGGTTCAACTCTTCAAAGGGTTTTGGTTTCATCACCGTTGCAGGCAAGAAAGATGTTTTCGTTCATTACAAAGCAATTATAGGCGAAGGCTATAAAACTTTGAACGAAGGCGATTCGGTCGAATTCGAAATTGAAGACGGACCCAAAGGACCTCAGGCGGCGAATGTAACAAAAACAGGCAACAACAACTAAGCCGTTTTTATCCGCAGTCAGCAGTTTTCGATTAGTAATTAGTAATTAATTATTAGTAATTATTATCGCTACGCATTACCCTTTTTAAAAGGATTATACTCGCTAATTCACATCTTTATCACTGTTTCGCATACGTTGCCCACGCTTCGTTTTTTCAAGAAATGAGTCTTCCGCATTCTGCGCGTCCGTCAATGATTTCGTTGTACGGTGTTATCTCTGTTCAGGCATGCCGAATGCGCTCCACTCTTCTCTTGAAGGACCATAAGCGCCCGGAACTTTGAGTCCCGCCTGCCTCATTAGTACTGTCATCTGAGCCCTGTGGTGTATTTCGTGTTTTATAAGCGCATGGCAAAGAAGCCACCGTTTCCATTTTTCGCCGTACATGTCAAGGTCATCCTGCAGCATTTCATCGGTCCATTTCCTGCCGATTTCATCCGCAAGAGAGGCGGATGATTTTTTGTAAGCATCAAGTATGTCTTTTGCGGAGTTCGGCGGGTCGGAGTTTTCGTCCGGGGCCTCTACGCTCAAGCCGCCCTTGTTCAGCATTTCACCAAGCGTAATCACTATATGCCACGCCAGATAACCGAGGCTTCTGCCTTCGGGTGTGACTTTTTGTTTCAATGACTCGTCCGTGAGATTGGCGAATATTTTTTGAGTGGTTTCTGTCTCTCTTTTCCACTCGTTCAGAAAATCGGAAATTTTGTGATACATTTTTCTCGTTTGATTATGGAACAAATTGCCTTTGCAAAGGTATAAATAAAAAAGCGGAGATTCCATGAAAACAAAAACAACGATTTTTGTTCTTCTTTTCTTATTTGCGGCAATTTTTGCGGGATGCACGCATACAAACGAACTCGCAAAGTTTAATCTTAAAGCATCAAAAGTATTTTTTAAAAACTACGTTTCCCCGACCGCGGGAAGAGTTCGTGTTGATTTGCACGCGGGTTACGGTACCGACGCGAAGTCTTTGGTGAAGATTATTCTTGCCGAAACAGGCTCCGAAATTATTGAGAGCGGCATCGAGGAGAAACTGAAAAGAGCCGTGAACACCGACAGTCTTGTTGAATACATTTCGGACGGAATTATAGGAGGGTTGATAACGTATTATACCATTGATATTTCGGAAGAACTCGAACCCGATACGCGTTTTATTGCGGAGACAAAACTTCTCGGATTCAAACTCGTTTCAAATTCGGGCGGCATTTATGCTGACGTTTCCACCGAGGTTACAATCACGGACAGGAACACGGCTAAAATTGTCTGGGAGAACAGGGAGAGCTCAAGCATTCCTCTTTATGACGTCGTTATAGACGTGTTCGGCTCGGGAACTATTAGAACTACAACGAGCGTCATAAACGCTATTCGCCTTATGAATATGAGCGAGGACGAAATGCGCGTAATGATTTCAAACGCGTCCGAAGAAGCGGGACGGAAACAAAGTGAAACACTCAGGGAAGATATCGCGTCGGGCCATAATTAAAATAGGAATTTATGCCGTTATTATTTGTTTCATACTATAAACAAATTAAAAAAACGGCAATGAAACAAATATTAATTTTCGGCATTTTAATTTTCTCTTTCGCCGCGTCCGCGTGCGGAAAAACATCAATCAATACTGACAACCCCGTGAATGTTTACGATATTAAAGTAAAAACAATGGACGGGGCGGAAAAATCCCTTTCGGACTACAGGGGAAAAACACTTCTTATCGTGAACGTCGCTTCGAAATGCGGATACACGCCGCAGTACGAAGCGCTCGAAAAAATATACGAAAAGTATAAAGACCGCGGTTTTGAAATTCTGGCTTTCCCTTGCAATGATTTCGGAGGTCAAGAGCCGGGAACAAACGAGGAAATTGTGAATTTCTGCAAGACGAATTACAATGTCTCGTTCACGCTTTTCGACAAGATAAAAGTTCTCGGAGATGATAAAAGCCCGCTGTACGCTCGCTTGACAGGCTACCAGCAGACAGGCGACGTGAAATGGAATTTCGAAAAATTCATAATCGATAAGAACGGAAACGTCGCGGGAAGGTTCCGTTCGAAAACCACACCCGAATCGGACGAAATTGTTACATTAATTGAATCGCTTTTGTGAAAATATATTCGCTTAAAAACCGACCCGCCTGATTATGCGGGTCTTTTTTTTTCCTTTCCTGATATTGACCAATGAACTATTTTGAGTTTTACTAATTTTCCCGGATAATGAAAAATTTAATTTTGTTCTTGTTGTCCATAGCGGCGTTCGTTAACCTTAACGCGCAAACGGACGAATACTTTGCTAATATGCTTGAACCCGGCATATTCGGCGCGGACGCGGGTTTCACGTACAACAGTTCGAAAATTCAGGGTCTGAGAATCCGAAGCGTTACGACGACGGACATTCTGTACATTGAAAGAGGCATACCCGAAATTACCCTGGGACTTGGACTTACCAAAGGAATAGAAATAGGAGCCGGAACGGGATTTAGGTTCATAAGCGGAATAACGCCCGGAGAAATGGGGCAGGGCAACGGGAACAAAAAAACAGGTAACGGCGATATGGACCCTGTGTATGTTTACGGAAAATTCGGACTGTCACGCGAATGCGGGTTCATGCCTTCCGTAGTACTTGAAACCGACTTCTATATTCCGAAGACGGGAACAAAGTTAATGAAAATTGATGACGCGGGTTTCTTGTCAGAACTGCAGTTGTATAAATCAATCACTGGTTCGACAGGAATTTATTCGTCCTTAGGCGCGGGCTGGGACGGTATTACAACGACACCTGTATATTCTATAAACCTGGCGCCCGAGTATTATATCTCGGATCGTCTGAACTTGTATCTCGAACTTAACGGAACATACGTAAAAAATTACAAGCCCGACAATATTTTGAGTCTCGGATTTTACTGGGACGCAACGGAGAATTTCTCTTTCGAAGGATATGCAGGTTCTGGTTTCGAAGGACCGAAAGAACGCCTCGTAGCTGGAGCGGTGTTTCACCTAAGTTTTGGTATGTATTGAAAAGTTTTCTCAAATGAAAAACGGGGCGTGAAGCCCCGTTTGCATTTATATGTAAATCAATATTAATCCGCGAGAACCGTCAGAAAACCTCGGACGAATCTTCAAAAAGTTTGTCAGTAATGAAAACTGTGACGCAGTTAGCAGTTTCAAAGCTAAACTAATCATTTGCGGATGAGATGGCTTTCTTTATGAAGTCTAAGCCGGGGAAGTAATGAAAAAAATGTCCGCGCAAAAGCGCGGACATTTTCCAGTGAAAAGAAATGAGCGCTATTTGTTAAAAAGCAATTTTTTAGTCAAGATATAATTACCGGCCTTAATTCTGTAAAAATAAATTCCGCTCGCTATGCCGGATGCATTGAATTTTACGGTGTGATACCCCGCTTTGTAAAATACATTGTTCAGCAATTTTTGTATTTCTTTGCCTGTTACGTCATAAATTGTAAGTAAAACGGTTTCGTCATTGGGTAAGTTGAAGTCAATGCTGGTTGAAGGATTGAAAGGATTTGGATAGTTCTGACCCAGATTAAATTTATCGGGAATCCCGACGCTGACAGCGGAGGAAAGATAAAAATATTCGAAGTTACCGTTGTTGTCAATTTGCTTAAGTCTGTAACCGTATTTGCCCGTGTTCAGGTTAATGTCTGAGTAATTGTAGTTTACTGGAACACCTGAATTTCCTTTACCGGGAACGAATGATACGGTTTCCCAATTTCCGAAGTCCCCGTTTTTTCTTTCGACACTGAATCCGGAATTTCCGGTTTCTGAATTAGTTGTCCATTTCAACGTGACACAATTTTTTAAAACGGTGTAATTAAATGAAGAAAGTAATACGGGCAACGGATTGTCCAAGACACCTCCAAAACTCCACTCTGAAAATGAAGTCAGATCGTTCGCCTGAATATACGTTTCGGTTCTTGTTACGTTTGTATACTCGACCCAGTTGTCTCCGGGACCGTCTCTTTTAAGCAGTTTTAGCGTTGCATATGAGGAGACCCCGTTATTCGGTATGTAATTGAAGTAAAACCTGACAGATGCAGTAAACGAAGTTACATTTGTTGAAAGCGCCCAGTAATAAGGGGATATATTAATTATACCCGCCGGCGGAGCGCCCGTGTTTCCCGCGGGGAAAAAATATCCTTTTACGTAGCCTGTCAGATCGGACGAAGGATTAATAGTTAATCCTCCCTGCGAAGTTGCGCTGATGATGACGTTGTTTGTAGAAGCCGCAGGATTAATGGCTGTACCCGATGTCACGGCGGCATTTGAACTTACTTCGTATGCTCCTATAGTCGGAGCAGATTCGTCTCTTATTGTTCCGTTGCAGTCGATGGTGTAATCCGGGATAAACGTTCCTGATTCAATTGCCTGCGAAACGGGCACGACATAAAGGTTTGCGGGCGAATGATAAAGAGGGTCCCCGGTATATGAGTTTGTTTCTCTCGGCGTAACCCTTGCCTTGAAAGTTTCGATAGTCTGGTCTGAATTTGTCCCGTCATAATATATCAGATTCGAAGCACCCGGCGTTCCGGCGTAAAAAAGATTGTTGTTTGAGGTTGAAAGATAATTGTTCAAGTCAGTTGCCGCGTTTCTTTTGAATGCCGCCGTCACTCCCGTACCGTTTGCCGTGGAGGTGTTGACAAAAATATTGTTTCTCATGTCCAGCGAAGAGGTCGTTGACGTTGCGCTGTAAATGTGATAAATGCACGAAGTGCCGAATGTTGTTCCCGAAGATGACGCGTTGAGATATACGGAATTATAATATATCAGACTATATGACAAAGCGGTCGCACTTGATATCGCGATGCCGCGCACTGCGTCAGCGGATGCGGAGTTTGTCGCGAATAGGTTGCATATAAGGTTATTGTAAACGCTGTTCTTCCCTTTTGCTATGTTCACCCCCGTGACTACGGCCGACGCTCCTGTACTCGTTACGTCGCTTATTTTATTGTTATAAATAAAATTTGTTCCCGTTCCCGCATAATTATTAATTAGGGATAATGAACTCACACCCGTTATCCCCGAGATTGTATTTCCGTAAATATTGATGCTGGCAACCGTTCCGTGGTATATTGCGGAGAACGCTCCCGTTCCGTTGACAACGCAGTTCTGGAAAGTGTTGTTGTTAATCGTGATGTTGCTTGATGCGTCA
>DATMXZ010000390.1:0-2458 GCA_035561235.1 Ignavibacteria bacterium | reverse complement strand
GCCTGTTCAACGATAAAATAATTACAGTTTGGAATGATAACCGGTTTGGGAATCCTGATGTTTTCTTCAATATCCGCTCATTCATTAAACCCGACAGCGTTGCGGCGGTAAGAAATGTTTCAACCTTAAAACCGGATAAGTTCAGACTTCATCAGAATTATCCCAATCCGTTCAATAGTAGTACAAAAATCAAATTTGAAGTCGCGAAATTTAGCGATGTTAATATAACCGTTTACGACATACTTGGAAAAGAGGTCTCATCGTTAGTAAACGAAAAACTGAAACCCGGAACATACGAAACTCTCTTCAATGGCAGCAACTTGTCTTCAGGTATATATTTCTGCCGTTTGATTGTAAGTTCGGAACAAAAGGATTTTAAGAAAATGGTATTGTTGAAATAGATTTTAACAATTTAAATCATTTTATATGTATAACGGACCATAGATAAACACAGGGGTGAAAGAAATATCCCTGTAACTTTTCGGAACAAGGAGACAACCGCCTCATTTATAAATTTAAAATTTAAGCCATGAAAAAAATCATTTTTTTGTTGCTATGGGTTTTTATTTCCCAATTTTCATTCTCTCAGGACATTTATTATAATGATTACTTGACTCCGGAAGAAAATACCATGCCTAATTATTTAAGATCCTGGTGGAGGGGTACGCGAATTGGATATGTAATCGTAGTTTACATTGATTTTCCTGACGGCAGATATAACGATAACGGAGTTCTGAAACAACCTTATACCGACAGTCAACTTGCATTGGTTTCGCATCCGGATGCATCCGGTGAAGCGGGTGTGATAAAAACAAACAGAATATTTTCGCTCAAAGCGCTTAAATACGACTGGTTCGACAGGTGGAATATGCTCTTCGATACGCTTGGCGTATATAACGGGACGGCTCACCCTGATTTTCAATCTCACGGTGATTCCGCATACGGTAGTATGAGAGAATATTGGTAAGATGCTTCGAATAACCATTTTCTTATGGAGCCGTATCTCACTCATCCGGGCGATACAAATTATAAAATGAGATATGGAATATTAAACGATTATGACACTGTTGGCGGTAGAGTCATTATTAAAAATTTCATGATGTCAAAAAACAAATATGGGGATAGTAAATCGAATTCATATTTCAGAAGTTACTATGATACAACAGATATTGTTGAAAAAGGGACACTATTATTAAACGATGCTGAATATCAAGTTAAACAATACTTTGCAAATGCAGTTGATTGGAATGATTTTGATTCAAAAGATGGAAAAATAATTTTCGTTATGTCTGGCTCGCATAACAGTTTCAAAGGATTAGGATTATGGAAGAAAGCATTAGTCAGAGGCCGGTTTAAAGAAATTACAAATCTTGATAGTACAAGAATAGATGGAATATCTATAACGGCTCACGAATATGCTCATTTGGCTTTACAATGGGGGCATTCCTCGGCTTCAAGATATTGCATAATGAATGCGTATGACAGACATAATAAAGACTGTCCGCAATTACCTAATCCTATTTTACGAACTATGGAAGGCTGGCTTGAACCAATAGAATTAAAAAACTCACAATCCGTGACAAATCTCCCCCCAATAGAAACATCAAATCAATGCGGTGTGATAACAATATACGGAAAACCAAATGCAAAACCGGACTGGACTTGCGGTGAAAGTTATATCGTTGAAAACAGAAAGCAAATCGGTTTTGACAGAAAAATTTTAGAATATAATAATCCCCCAGTAGGGCATTCGAATGGCGGTTTACTTATTTGGCATTATTCGCCGTACAAATTATTCCCCCATCCTTCAGGAGGTGGAGGCTATACATTAGATTATAAATTAATTGCAGCTAATGGTGATGATAATTTGTTTAACTTGTATGGAAATCCTGCTCATTTTTTTGCATATATTCAGGGGTCGAGCGGTTTTCATGATCTTGATACAAACCGTACACTCTCTTCATTCTTACTTCCAACAGGAATTTCAGTAAACGGTATTCATCAAAACAATTACAACGAAACGAATAGTTCTATGAGATTTGATATTAACTATAACATAAATGAACCGCCCAATTACACATATGTAATCTGGAAGGATACAAGCGCTATTATAAGCCTTCACGACACAGTTTTTTATCATAATAAAGTAGAAAACACCGCGTTAGTTTTTGCCCCCGGAACGACTCTTGAGTCTGCATATTCAAATGAAAACATAATCTTTTTCGGAGTAAAGGCAATTGGAAGTATAACAAATCCAATCAAATTTACAGGAGCCGGTTATGGTATTAATCGTATTAACTTAAAATGTTACGAATTTTGCAGCAATATTTTGTGTGACACAATAACTTTCGATAATTGCATATTCGCAAATTACCAGCAGCCAATATCAGTTTACATAAGCGTCAACAAACCAAATATACCATTAATTTTTAGGAATTCAATTCTCGAAGGATGTAAT
>DATMXZ010000389.1:0-29066 GCA_035561235.1 Ignavibacteria bacterium | reverse complement strand
ATATTATTATTAATATATGAATAATCTTTTTTTACCTCTTGAAATCAGGGGAGTCGAAATTAAAAACCGCATCGCAGTTTCACCGATGTGTATGTATTCCGCCGTGAACGGTTTTCCGCGGGAATGGCATGTCGTTCATCTCGGCAGCCGCGCCGTCGGAGGAGCGGGTCTTATTATTCAGGAAGCGACAAGCGTGTCGCCCGAAGCGAGAATATCCCCCGATGAACTCGGCATCTGGAATGATGAACAGGCGGCTGCGTATGTACGCGTGAACGACTTCATAAAATCACAAAACTGCGTTCCGGGAATTCAACTCGCGCACGCGGGAAGAAAAGCGTCGATGCGCTCGCCTCTGAAAGGCAGCGGCGCCGTTACTCCCGAAAACGGAGGCTGGCAGGTGCTCGGACCTTCAGCGGATGCCTTCTCTTCGGAATATCCTGTTCCGAAAGAAATGACCATACAGGATATTAAAAAAGTCATCGGTGATTTTACGAAAGCGGCGGAGCGAAGCGTGAGCGCGGGGTTCAAGATCATCGAACTTCACATGGCGCACGGGTATCTGGTTCATCAATTCTATTCTCCTCTCTCGAATAAAAGAACCGATGAGTACGGCGGTAGTTTCGAAAATAGAACAAGGCTCGCTGTCGAAATCGCGCGGTCGGTAAGAAATGTTTTACCCGCGGGAATCCCGCTCTTCGTCAGAATCTCTTCGACCGATTGGACGGATGGCGGGTGGACGATTGATGATTCCGTCAGGCTGTCGGGAATATTAAAAAAAGAAGGCGTGGATTTAATTGACTGCTCAAGCGGCGGTAATGCTCCGGCTGCGAAGATTCCGCTCGGACCGGGATATCAGATTTCCTTCGCGGAAAGAATCAAAAAGGAAACAGGAATTCTCGTCGGCGGCGTGGGCTTGATTACTTCTCCCGAACAGGCTGATATGATTATAAGAAACGGACAGGCGGATATCGTTCTCCTCGGCAGGGAATTCCTACGCGAACCTTACTGGCCCTTGAAAGCCGCGCGGGCGCTCAAAGTTGACGCGCCGTTTCCGAAACAGTACGAACGGGCGAAATAATACCTCGGTAAAACATCGTGCCGGCGGGCGGATGCGGTTTTCCACATCCTTCCTTCTCAAACTTTAACCCCGCGCGTGAATCTCTCCGTTTTTCGCTTGCGCCGCTTATACTGGGCGGGGAGGAGTTTTTCAACATTCCGAAAGAAGACAAAAAAGTCTGATTAAAGACTTGACATTTAATTCTAAATCCGCCAATTTATAATCAGATATAAAAGTCTTATTAGAAAATTAAAATCTTATTCTATGAAAACACTTGTATTGATTCCGGTTCTCCTCTTCGCCGTCCTTTTCGCCGCGGGATGCGGCTCCGACGAAGAAATTGGGATTGGACCCGTGAAGAAAGTTACACTCGGCGCTCTCGATAAATCAATGAGCGAAAAAGGAAAGACGATTTTCGACCAGAAATGCGTCGCCTGCCATAAATTCGATTCTAAACTTGTCGGTCCGCCTCTTAAAGGCATCACACAGAGAAGAAAACCTGAATGGATTATGAATATGATTCTGAATCCCGAGCAGATGACAAAGGAAGATGTCGCCGCGAAGCAGTTGTTCGGTCAGTATCTTACCCAGATGACGTTCCAGAACGTGTCTGAAGACGACGCGCGCTCGATTCTCGAGTATTTCAGATCGGTCGATTCAAACTAAATATAAATACTATGGATAAAAAAAGTATTAAAGGTCTTTTTGTTCTTCTCCTGACCTGCCTGATTATTATCGCGGGATGCGGAAAGAGTAAAAATAAAGGTCCGCTCGTCGAAAGCGACGCGCCTTCAAAAGTTTATGTCGAACCGGGTAAGTACGATGAGTTCTACGCTTTCGTATCCGGCGGTTTCAGCGGCCAACTTGCTGTTTACGGCCTGCCTTCCGGAAGACTCCTCAGAGTTGTGCCCGTGTTCTCTCAGAATCCCGAAAACGGATGGGGATACACGGAAGAAACAAAACCGATGCTGAATACTTCTTATGGTTTCGTCCCTTGGGACGATTCGCATCATTCCGAACTTTCGATGAAAGACGGCGTGCCGGACGGTAGATGGCTTTTCATTAACGGCAACAATACGCCGCGCATAGCGCGTGTTAATCTTTCCACTTTCAGAACGGAAGAAATTATCGAAATTCCAAACAGCGCGGGAAATCATTCTTCCCCGTTCGTAACACCGGGTACCGAATACGTAGTCGCGGGAACAAGGTTCAGCATTCCTGTTGAAAACAGGGACGTTCCGATTGAATCCTACAAGGAGAATTTCAAGGGCACGCTTTCCTTTCTGAAAGTTAATCCCGCGTCCGGTGAAATGGACATAGCGTTTCAATTGATAACACCGGGATTCGATTATGACCTCAGCCACGCGGGAAAAGGTCCTTCGGACGGATGGTTCTTTTTCTCCTGCTATAACAGCGAGCAGTCATATTCTCTTCTCGAAGTCAACGCTAGCCAGAAAGACAAGGATTTTATTCTTGCCGTCAACTGGAAAAAAATTGAAGAACTCGTCGCCAAAGGCGTAGGCAAGGAAATGCCCGCTTCCTACGTGCATAACGTTTACGACGATAAGAAACATTCGGGAACATCCGAAACAAGGAAATCAGTTAAAGTGCTTTATCCTAATGATGTCGAGGGCGCGATGTATTATATGCCCTGCCCGAAATCGCCGCACGGCGCGGACGTTGACCCGACAGGCGAATTCATAGTCGGAGGCGGAAAACTCGCTACCGTTATTCCTGTGTTTTCTTTCTCTAAAATGACAAAAGCGATTAACGAAAAGAAATTCGACGGAGACGTCGAGGGCATCCCCGTTCTGAAATACGAGGAAGTCCTCGCGGGCGAAGTGCAGCAGCCCGGTCTCGGTCCCCTTCATACGGAATTCGACGATAAAGGCTACGCGTACACGTCAATGTTCGTATCTTCGGAAATTGTAAAATGGAAAGTTGATACGAGAGAAGTCGTCGACAGGCTTCCCGTGTATTATTCCGTCGGACATCTTTTGATTCCCGGCGGCGACGGCAAAAGACCGTGGGGCAAGTATCTTGTCTCGATGAACAAAATTACTAAAGACAGATTCCTGCCGACGGGACCCGAACTGAGCCAGTCGTCGCAGTTGATAGATATTTCGGGAGACAAGATGAAACTTCTTCTCGATTT
The DNA here is from genome assembly GCA_035561235.1 of Ignavibacteria bacterium. Lineage (GTDB taxonomy): Bacteria > Bacteroidota > Ignavibacteria > Tepidaquicellales > Tepidaquicellaceae > CAIKZJ01. The sequence goes on along the minus strand of DATMXZ010000389.1, from coordinate 25,854 downwards.
TCCCACCGTCGGCGAGCCGCATTACGCGCAGGCTATTCCCGCGGATTTAATCAGCAAGAACTCGCTGAAGATTTTTAAAATCGAAGAGAATGCGCACCCCTACGGAATAAAAAGCGAAAAGGACGCGCGCGTGGAACGCAAGGGGAATGATGTCCACGTTTATATGTCGGCAATACGCTCTCACCTGACTCCAGATAACATCGAGGGAGTTAAAGTGGGCGACGATGTTTATTTCCATTTGACGAATCTTGAACAGGACTGGGACATACCTCACGGATTCGCCATAATGGGCAATCAGAATTCCGAATTGCTCGTGATGCCGGGCGAAACCTGCACTATTAAATGGACTCCGAAATCACCGGGTATATACCCGTACTACTGCACCGACTTCTGCTCCGCCCTGCATCAGGAAATGCAAGGATATATGCGCGTATCCGACAAAAATTCAAACGTGCAGATAAAGTTTAATTCGAACCAGGGGAAATAATATGATAGCGAAAAAATCCCGGATATTGCTTTTGATTATATGCCTGACTCTTACAGCGGTTTACTTCCTGCCCGTGTGGGATATATCGCTCGAAGCGCCGCAGTACCCCGAAGGACTCGGCTTTCAGATATGGCTTGGAAAAATGTCCGGCGATTTGAACACGGTAAACGGGCTCAATCATTACATCGGAATGAAAAAGATTGAGCCCGATTCGATGAGCGAACTCAAAATAATGCCGTTCATCCTCGGCGTTCTGATACTGTCCGGAATTGCCGTGTCTTTAGTCGGTAAGAAAAAATTCTTATACGCTTGGATAATATTTTTCATTTTGCTTGGAGTCGCGGGCGGCGTGGATTTCTGGAAATGGGAATATGAATACGGACACGACCTGAATCCTACAGCCGCGATAAAAGTGCCGGGAATGACGTATCAGCCTCCGCTCATTGGAACAAAAACACTTTTGAACTTTACTGCCCATTCGTATCCCGCCGAAGGAGGGATAATTCTTATTGCGGGCGGTATCATTTCCGTCATTGTCGGTGCGTATGAATTTAAGAAATCAAAGAAACATATTTGAATTATGAATAAAGCGGTAATAATATTGGTAATGTCAATTTTCCTGTTCGCGTCGTGCGGAAACGCGGGAAGTCCCGACCCGATAAATTTCGGCTCCGACCTTTGCGCTCACTGCAACATGAAAATAATGGACACGCGCTTCGGCGCGGAAATACTCACTTCAAAAGGCAAAGCATACAAGTTCGACGCTGTCGAATGCATGCTTGATTATATGAAGTCGGACAATTCCGGTAACGCGGCGTACTGGGTGATTGATTACAATAATCCCGAAACCCTTATAAACGCTGAGTCGGCGTATTATCTTGTCAGTATGAAAATAAAAAGTCCGATGGGAGAGTTTTTAAGTTGCTATAAGAACAGCGGGGCCGCGAACGAAAGCAAATCCTCGAACGGCGGCGAAGTCTTCGACTGGAAGGGTCTAAAAGCGAAATTTAACGTCGGCAGGTAAATGTCCGCAATCAAAGCCGGAATAATTCTTGCCGCTATGTGCCTGATGCTGTTTTCGGAATCGAGGTCCGATGTAATCAGGGTCGGGATGTCCGGAAAATTCACGAGCGTTGCGGATGCTGTAAACATGGCTTCGGACGGAGACCGCATCGTCATTGAAAAAGGAATTTATTTCGTCTCTGAACTTAATATCAATAAAAAGATTATACTTGAAGGAGAACAAGACGCTGTTCTGGATGGAAGTTTCTTGAAAGAAATAATTACTGTAACGTCCGACAGCGTCATAATAAAAAATCTAACGCTGAGAAACTCAGGAACAAGTTATGTCAGCGATTTGGCGGCTATAAGGCTTGAGAATGTAAAACACTGCGTTCTGGAAAACAATGTCGTTGAAAATTCTTTTTTCGCTTTGTATCTCTCCTCGTCGTCTGACTGCAAAATATCTGGAAACAGGATTGCGGGAAACTCCGTCATCGAGTCCTTTTCGGGCAACGGCATTCATCTGTGGAAATGCAGCGGCGTCAGAATTTCGGATAATTCAGTAAGCGGTATGCGCGACGGAATATATATCGAGTTCTCGACGAACGGAGAGATTAGCGGGAATACGAGTTTCGGTAATCTTCGGTACGGTCTCCACTTCATGTTCTCAGAGGGAAATTCCTACACATCAAACACGTTCAGGAACAACGGCGCGGGCGTGGCGGTTATGTACACGAAAAAAATCACGATGAACTTCAACAGGTTCGAAGACAACTGGGGCGCGAATTCCTACGGACTTCTCCTGAAAGACATCGACAACAGCCTGATTTACGGAAACGTGTTTTCGGGAAACACGGCGGGCATTTACGCCGAAGGCACGAACAGGGTGAACATTCTGAACAACACTTTTGAAAAAAACGGATGGGCTCTGAAAGTGCTTGGTAACTGCTATGAGGATACAATCCGGTACAACAGGTTCAGTAATAATACTTTTGATGTTTCGACGAACACGTCAAAAAACGCGAACCTTTTCCTGAATAACTACTGGGATAAGTATAAGGGATATGACCTCGACAACGATAAAAAAGGCGACGTTCCTTACCGCCCCGTGAGTTTGTTTTCTCTCGTTGTCGAGCGCGTTCCCGAAGCCGTGGTTCTTACTGGAAGTTTTCTAGTTGAACTCCTTGATGCCGCCGAAAAAATAATTCCCGTCTTCACGCCGGAAACGCTCGTTGACAACAGCCCGTTGATTGAGGAGCGCGGAAGATGATAAGCGTAAACGGTATTGTCAAATCTTACGGAAAAAGTTTCACACTCGAAATCGATAAACTTGAATTGAAAAAGGGCCTCGTAATTACCCTTATGGGTCCGAACGGCTCGGGTAAAACAACGCTTCTTAAATCTATACTCGGTCTCGTTGTTCCTGAAAAAGGCGGAATAACGGTTGACGGAAAAAATATTTCGGGAGAATCGGATTACAGAAATAAAATCTGCTACATGCCGCAATCCTCGCCGTTTCCCCCAAACCTGAAAGCCAGAGAGATAATTTCAATCACGAAGGACATACGGAAAAAACAGGAAAATTACGATTACGAACTGTATGAAAAATTCGGAATCGAGTCTATTCTCGGGAAAAAAGCGGGAGCGCTTTCTCAGGGAACGCGGCAAAGACTCAGCGCGGCTCTCGCGTTTATGTTTGATTCCGAAATTGTAGTGCTTGACGAGCCAACCGCGGGACTCGACCCTTACTCTTCGGAAATACTTAAAGCAAGGATAATAAAATTAAAAAAAGCAGGAAAACTTGTTTTGCTCACGACGCACATCGTAAACGAGGTCAGCGAACTTTCCGACAGGCTCGTTTTTATGCTCGACGGAAAAATAAAAGTTGACCGCGATTCTTTCAGATCTCCGGGCGGAAACGGAAAAGAATTCCGCGAAATGGTGTCAAAATTATTCATGGAAAATGAACCTGCGAAAAATATTTAAATATTTCTTTTCCGATATAATAAGAAGCAAATGGATTCCCGTCTATGCCGTCCTGCTTTTCGCGCTCACATCGGGAATAATATATTTCAGCCGCGACGGTCAGAAAGCGCTCATAAGTTTGCTTAATATCGCGCTGTACCTTGTTCCGCTTCTGTGCCTCATTTTCGGCTCTGTCTATAATTACAATTCAAAAGAATTCGTTGAAATGCTGCTTACACAGCCTGTTACGAGAAGAAGCGTTTTTATGGGCCAGTATCTTAGCCTTGGATTATCGCAGACAGCGAGCTTCGTACTGGGAATGATATTGCCACTCTTCATCTATGATTTCAGCATCAACGCGGCGCTCCTTCTTGCCGCGGGGATTTTTCTGATTTTTATTTTCAACGGCTTCGCGCTGCTGGTGTCCAATATGATAAATGACAAAGTGAAAGGCGTCGGCATTCTGATTGCCGTCTGGCTTTTCTTCGCCGTGTTCTATGACGGGCTTATGCTGTTCATGTTCTATTATTTCGCGGATTACCCGCTCGAAAAAACGACAATAATTGCCTCTTCGCTTAACCCCGTCGACGTAGCAAGAACGTTCATTATGCTCCGTCTCGACATGTCGGCGCTCTTCGGATATACGGGCGCCGTGTTTAAAAAATATTTCGGCAGTGGAGCGGGAATCTATGTTTCGATTTTAATACTGCATTTGTGGATGATTGTGCCTTCACTGTTTGCACGAAGGAAATTCCGTAAAAAGGATTTTTGAACGCCCGTTTTTCCGTCTCCCGATTGTTTTCGTAATACCGCGCAAAATAAATCCATCCCGCGCTGTAACATTTTTTAAAAAATTCAGTAAAATAAATAAGGATTAAATTTTTTATGCCGGTTTCGTGTATTTTTTAAGTGTTTACGATTTAACAGGTGTTTATTCAATGTCATCCGGGGGGAAAATAAATTAATCAAAAATATGTCCGTGGGATGTAAAAAGAAAATTGTTGTATGCGTGTTGATTCTTGCCTTAATTCCTGCCGCGCTCTTCGCGCTGGGCTTCGAACAGGATTTACAGAATAACCCGTCTCGGGAAATATATTTATCGACTCATCAGGATACATTGAGTTATGGAGACAATACTGACAACGGCGTACTTCCAATAACGGAAACGGAACTTTATGCTTCGAAAGATTCTACAAGAACTGAAACGGACTCTACGCTTACTCTTCCAGGCGAAAAATTCGAACCGAATAAGTTCAGCGAAATAACAATTCACAGAATCGATAATTCTGAGATAAGCATTGACGGAGAATTAAACGAATCCGCCTGGCTGAAAACCGTGATGCATAATAACTTTGCCGAAGTAAGCCCCGGCGACAATACGAAACCTGAAGTGAAAACCGAAGTGGGAATGTTCTATGACGACAACAACCTGTACTTTGGCTTCGTTTGCCACGATAACGATATGAAAAAAATCAGAAAAACACTCGCGAACCGCGACAATATTTTTTCCGACGACTTCGTGGGATTCTTTCTTGACACGTATAACGAGGGAAAGCAGGCTTACGAACTCTTCGTTTCTCCTTACGGAATTCAGGGCGACCTTATGTGGACTTCTCCCGGCAACGAAGACGACACTTTTGATATGATTTGGTATACCGCCTCAAAGGAATACAGCGATAAATGGACTGTTGAAATCGCGATACCTTTTAAAAGCATTAGGTTTCCCGACAGGGATGTTCAGGACTGGCAGATACAGTTCCTAAGAATACGCCCGCGCGAAAACCGCTCGCAGTATTCTCTTATGCCTATATCCCGCGACGACCCTACGCTGTTCACCCACGCCTGCAAGGTTAAGGGAGTGAACGGTATTAAAGGAGGCAAGAATATCGAAGTCCTTCCTTACGCGATGTCGACACAGTCGGGACAGATTTCCGACTCCAAAAATGCGAACTCGAATTTCAACAATGAAGACATCAAAGGGCAATTTGGCGTCAACGTGAAGTACGGTATCACTTCCACTATGACAGCCGATTTCACGCTCAATCCCGATTTCTCGCAGATAGAATCTGACGCGGGAGTAATCACCGCGAATTCTGTTTACGCAATTTCGTATTCCGAAAAAAGACCGTTCTTTCTTGAAGGCGCGAACATTTTCAAGGCACCAAGCAGCACTGTTTATACGCGCTCGATTAATAATCCGCTTCTCGCTTTTAAACTCACCGGCCGAGCGGGAAGGACTGAGATTGGAGTGTTGTCGGCTTATGACAGAAGAACTCCTTTCATCGTACCGTTCAAGGAGAATAGCGAATTCGTCGGAACCGACAGAAAATCTCTCTCGAACATCGTAAGGTTAAAGCATTCCATAAACGGTGATGACTCTTACATCGGATTTATATTTACGGACAGACAGGTCGCAAAAAAAGACGAACATTTACCGAACGTGGACGGTTTCAACAGAAACTTCGGCATTGACGGCAAATACCGTTTCCTTAAGAATTATTCCTTCGACTTTCAGATTCTGAAATCCATTACAAAGGAAATTGATGAAACTACGTTCACACCGGATGGAAATTTCGGTAATGAAAATTATACCAAAAAATTCGACGGCGATTCTTTTTCCGGAATGCAGTATCTCACCACTTTCTATAAAGACGCCAAGCATTGGAGTTTCAACGTTCAGTTTATCGCCTTGTCGCCGAACGTCAGAAAAGACGCGGGTTTCCTGCAAAGCAACGACCAAATAACTCTTTCCACCTGGCAGGGCTATATGCTCTATCCCGAAACAAAAGTGTTGCTCAGACTGCAGCCCCAGTTTTATTCGCACATAATTCACGACTATTCCGGAAAATTCCGCGAGGTGTATCTGCAATTCGAAACCTGGATGCAGTTGTTCAATCAGATTAGCGTCGATGTCGGATACAGGGTCGTGAACAGCGAGGTTTGGGGCGGTGTTTACAATCAAGGCGCGCGTTCGGCCTGGCTTAATTTTAACGTCAACACTTTTGGCGCGTTTACTTTCGGAGGCTATGCCGATATCGGCAAGTCGATTATAAGAAGCGAAAACCCCGACGTGGGATACAAACAGGCGTACAGCCTCTGGTCGACGTTCAAACCGATTAACAACATCGTGATGTCTAACAGTTGGGACTACTTTGAATTGTCGAAAAATTATAAGGGCGAAAAAATCTATGCGGGATATATCTTCAGAAACGTGACAACGTATAACCTCACGAGGGAAATCAGTTTCAGGCTTGTATCCGAATATAATTCCTTCTCGGATGGATTCTACTTTAATCCGCTCGCGAGTTATAAACCGAATCCGTTCACTATATTTTATTTCGGGTTCACAAACATGTACGAGAATCTCAATACGCCCGACTTCAAACCCAAATACGTGATGACTGACAGACAGTTTTTCCTGAAAATGCAGTACCTCTTCAGAATCTGATTACAAATTCACAAGCCTGTATCGTTTTTGCCTGAGCGTCCTGACAACTTCATGACCGCTTATAATTTTAATCGCTTAAGACTTTAAATGAATATTATTAATTGTTTTTAATTTGTAATTTTAAAAATGCAAACTGAAGTCTATTACAAAGCGATTCAACTTATGCTGGCGCCCGCAGTGATGATATCCGCATGCGGATTGCTTCTGCTGGGAATCAGCAATAAGTATTCGGCGATAAACAGCAGAATAAGGCAGTTGACCGAAGAAAGAAGAAGATTACACAACAGATTTAAGGACGGCGTTGAACTTGATTATCTCGAAACGACAAGGCTGCAGAGCATCGCGAAACAACTTGGTAATATCCTCATAAGGGCAAGACTCGTCAGAAACGCGGTTTCATTCTATGTTACGGGTTTGTTCTTTTTTATTATCACGTCGCTTGTAATAGGTCTTGACATCGTTATAAATTCAAGAGTCACTGACTATGTAGCGGTTTCCGTTTTCATCGCGGGAATGCTTTTTGTCGGCATAGGTCTTTTGTTTTCCCTGAAAGAAACACTGATGGGATATAAAATTATTGAAGTTGAAGTAAAAGCAGAGGAATGACAAAAGGAAACAATTACGGATTCGGATGTTACAGAATCGATAACAGGATTGAAGAGCACGTCAATTCAGTTAATCGCGCCTTGCTAAACGGAATAAGGCTGCTTGACACCTCCGCCAACTATACCGACGGCCGGAGCGAAATACTTATCGGTAACGTCCTGAACGATTTGACGGCAGGCGGAAAAATTAAACGCGAAGATGTTGTAGTCGTGACAAAGGGCGGGTACATGCAGGGGAAAAATTTTCAGTTCGCCTGTAAAAAACGCGACGGCGGTAATCCTTTCACGGATGTCGTGGAATACGAAGAAGGTTTATGGCATTGCATTAGCCCCGATTATCTCGAAGACCAGATTAACAGGCAGTTGTACAGGCTCGACCAGACGGGAGACGGCGGATACATTGACGTTTATCTTCTTCACAACCCCGAATATTTTTTGAATAACGCCGTTAAGAACGGCATCGAAAAAGATGATGCGAGAAAAGAATATTATTCAAGAATAAAAAAGGCGTTCGAATTCCTTGAAGAGAAAATTAAAGCGGGAACGATAAAGAGTTACGGCGTATCTTCGAATACGTTCGCGCATAACAGCATTTCTTACGACTTCACGTCGCTTGAAAAATTAATCGAAGCGGCGGGGGAAGTGTCGGCGGACAACAATTTCAAAGTGATACAACTTCCCTTTAATATAATAGAGTCCGACGCTTATTTTGAAAAAAACCAGAACGGCGGCTTAAAGACCGTGCTTGAACTCGCTTCGGAAAAGGGAATCGAAGTTCTCGTTAACCGCCCCCTTAATTCCATAACCCGTAACGGTCTCGTGAGAATCACCGATTTCGAGTATGAAAAATTCCATAAGGAAGAATACCTTAAGTATCTCGAAGTCGCGGAAATGATGGAAGATGATTTTCTCCGTGAGAAACTGCATAACGGAAACGTTCCAGCGGAAGACTTCGAACTGCTCAACGCTACGATGATTACGGGAAAGACACTGAAAAACAACTGGGAGAAATTCGGCACGATTGAGCATTTTAACGATACCATTGAACACTTCTTTTCTCACAGGCTGAACCTGCTCGTGGATTATTTCGAGGACAGAGTCAATGACGACGATTTGATTAAACAGTTCGACAGGTACATAAAACTGGTTTTCAGGCTCCTGAACATGACTTCTAATTTTTATAAGGAGTCCGCTTCAAAACGCTCCGCTTACCTGCACGGAGTTTTTGACGAATTTCTCGAAAGCGGGCACAGAAATCTGCCGCTGTCCCAGAAAGCAATGCTGACGGTGTCTTCCGTGCCCGGCGTGTCCTGCGTGCTCTCGGGAATGCGGAAGGAAAAGTATGTCGATGAAGCGCTCCGTTTAAAAGAATTTTCGGAAGTGAAACAATATGAGAAGATTTTGCTGAAACTGAAAGATGATCTCTCTGGCGCTCTTAATGAAAATTAATTTTTACAAAATTGAATTTCAGAAAATTAACAAGTTTAAACGGAAACACAAAAGTCGTCGTTCTTTGCTCGCTGATTGTGCTGTTTCTCGTGCTGTTCTTCTTCTACAGACGGGCTGCGGTTAAAAACGACCCGGTCGTTAAAGAGTTTTCATCCGTCAAATTCAGAACTCTATCGACAGATGAATTGAAAAAAATAATACCCGCGAAAATCGATTCCGTCGTTGCTCTGTTCGGAGTGAAAAAAGAATGGATAAAAGAGGACGGAACCGTTGCGGATCAGGATAAGCAGAAATCAAAGAAGGATAAAACGAAAAAACCCGTTCCGCCGCAAATGCCCAACCTGTGGTTCTTCAGGGAAATCTCTATTCCGAAAGACGTTCCCGCCGTCGAGATTAATTATGAAATATCAAACTCGCTGTATGAACTCGATTTCGACTGCGCGGGAAACGAAGACCCGAAAAATGGCAACCTGCTTCTGAATATTTACAACAAAAAAGACTCGTCGAAAAAAACGATGGCAGCCGTGCAGTTTGTATATACAGACAAGGTGAAGCGCGACGCCGCTGATGTATGCCTTATTCTCGACAGGGTGGAAGATATTTCTCAGGGAAATCTTGAAGATGTTCTGAAGTCACCGGAAAAGTTTTCAGTTGTCCTGCCCGATATAGTCGATAAAATCGATGCCCAGACAATCGTGCTTGATTCCAAAAGAGATTATCTCCTGTTTATGAACATCGGAACCGATGAAGACCTTACGGCGGAATTCAAGAGCGATATGCGCGAGAAGGAATGGAAGTCTAAGGTCAGGTCGGTCTGTTATGAGTATGATAAGGCCGCGGGAGTCATTGTCTTGAATCCGAAAAAAATATTTCCGCTCGGATCGGATATACTCACGGAATTCGGACTTTACAATCTTAAGGCTTACAGGGACACGGTCCTGATTAAATTTAATACGGAAGAAACTGGCAGAAAAAAAATTGACGCGCTGTTTAACGATATAAACGTCCGTACGCAGAAAGGCGGAAGAAGCATGATTTATCTCGTAACGCTTACCGCCGAAGAATTCGGCGATTATAAGGAAGAAATATTCAAACTTAAACGAAAAGGTTTTAAATTCTTCACGTTCACCGAAATTATCAGGCGCAGACTTAAAAACCCCGAGACGGAAATCAAACAGGAGATTACGGGTTGAAAGAAATCCACTCCAACCTGATGAAACAGGCGCTGAGACAGGCGGAACGCGCCTTTGAACTCGGTGAAGTGCCTGTCGGATGTATAATAGTCCGTGATAATAAAATTATAGCGAAGGCTTATAATCAGATAGAAACTCTTAAAGACCCCACCGCCCACGCCGAAATGCTCGCCCTGACATCAGCCTTCGACGCTTTGCAGAATAAAATCCTGAAAGGATGCTCGATGTACGTCACGCTCGAACCCTGCGCGATGTGCGCTGGAGCGCTCGTCCTCTCAAAAATCGATACGGTCTATTTCGGCTCCTATGACCTGAAAACGGGTGCCTGCGGAAGCGTTCTCAATATCACAAACAATAAATCATTAAATCACAAAGTGAAAGTTTACGGCGGTGTGCTTGACACGGAATGCGCGTTTCTTCTTAAGGCGTTCTTCGAATCGAAACGTTCAGGTCAAAACGATTACTCGGTGAACTGAACATTCATTTCATTCCCTGACGCGGTTCCCGCCGATATTTTTTCTTTAATCCGTACTGAAAAAGTTGTAAAGATGAACTATATTGAAATAGAATCTGTATTCTGAATAACAGACGGATTTATCCGTATAATAATTTCACAGATACGTAAATGGCAGGTAACATTAAAGAAATAAATGACACGGGGCTAAGTTCGAGATACCAGACGAAAACTCAGCGTTTAATTAATCAAGACGGCTCCTTTAATGTCAGAAAAACGGGAATCGGCAAATTTGATTCGTTCAACCTTTATCATTTTCTCGTCAATATTTCCTGGACCCGTTTTCTGTTTCTTGCGCTCGTGGTTTATGTCATGATAAATTTTTTCTTCTCCGTATTGTATTTTATTGACGGTCCTGAAAATCTGGGAGTCGAAACAGGCAAAGGGCATCTCTACAGCTTTCTGAACGCGTTCTTCTTCAGCGCTCAAACCCTGACTACAGTTGGTTTCGGCAGAATTAATCCGCACGATAACTGGACGAATATCATCGCCACTCTTGAGGCGGGTATCGGATTGATGGCTTTCGCTATCGCGACAGGTCTGCTCTATGGAAGATTCTCGCGGCCTGTAACCAACATAAAATTCAGCAGTAACGCGATATTTACTGACTGGGGTGAAAACGGCAAGGCGCTGCAATTCAGAGTCGCGAATTCCTATTCAACCGAAATGATTGACGCCGAAGTGCAGGTGATTGCCTCCTGGCTCGAAAAAGATAATCAAGGGACGGACGTCAGAAGATTTTATAACCTCAACCTTGAATATAAAAAAATCGTTTTCTTTCCGACTGTCTGGACGGTTAATCACATCATAGATGAAATAAGCCCGCTGTACGGGAAAACAGATGAAGATATGACGGCGGGTGAAGCCGAGTTCCTTATTCTCTTCAAAGCGTATGACGACACGTTCGCTCAAACCGTTAATGCCAGATTTTCATACAGACACGATGACCTTCTCTGGGGCGTGAAATTTAAAAGAGCCATTTTTATAGACGAAAAAGGTAAATCATTTGTCGCTCTCGATAAAATGAGCGATGTGGAAAAGGCGGTATGAAATTATTTCTTGCAATATTATTCTTGTTCCTGTTTCAGCAGGCGTTTTCACAGAACGGCAAACTCCTTCCGCCGCTCAACGGAATTTACGCGGGCGTCTTTCCGGATATGGGCAGCACCGAAGACAGCGTTACCAAAGAAAGAATATCGGAATACATCGAACTGACAGGCCACAAACCTGTCTGGGTGTGCTTTTCGAACAATTGGTTCAAAGGAATAAAATTTCCTTTGCAGAACGTCAAAGTGATTTCCGGATTCGGCGCGGTGCCTTACGTGAGAATAATGCCGCGTTACGACTGGACAACAGGAAAGCGCGACGTCGTTTATGACCTCGAAAGAATTGCCGACGGAACGTACGACGACGACATTGAAAAATGGGCGGAGGATGCTAAGAAATTCGGAAAGCCGATACTCGCGGAGTTCGCTCCCGAAATGAACGGCAACTGGTTTCCCTGGAGCGGTCTCTTTAACGGAAAAAAATCAGGCGCCGAACTTTATAAAAAAGCGCACAGGCATATTGTGGAAGTTATGAGGGACGCCGAAGCGGATAACGTCACCTGGATGTATCACGTAAACGCCGTTTCGGAACCAGAGGCATCCTGGAACACGATGAAGGCGTACTATCCGGGCGATGATTATATAGACTGGATTGGAATGAGCGTTTACGGCTCGCAAAAACCCGGCTGGACCTGGGAGAAATTTCTTGACGTGTTTCAGACCGCGTACTGGGAAATGGAAAAGGTGTCTCTGAAAAAACCTCTCGCCATCGCGGAGTTCGGCGTCGTGGAAGACCCCGTGGGAGGAAACAAAGCCGAATGGATTACCGACGCGTTCACCGCCGTGTTGAGCGGCCTCTACCCGCGCATCAAAGCCGTTTCTTACTGGCATTCTTCTTTTGATAACGAAGACGGTAGTATATCAAATATGAGGGTTGACTCTTCACCCGAAGTGCTCAGGGCTTACAAGGATTTTATTAATTCCGAAACCTTTAAAACAACTGTAAGAATTTCGTTTTCTAAATAATCAAAAATTGTTTATATTTATTTAAGAGCGTTTAAACAAAAGGAGCCGTTATGGAAAATCTGGATAAGGAAAAACTCGTTACCGTGTTTAAAAGCGGTCACGAAGGTTTGATTGCCCTCGCCAAGTCAATACTTGACGAAGCGGGAATCGATTATCTCGTAAAGAATGAAGGAGTTCAGGACCTCGTCGGACTCGGAGTCGTCGGAACGGGATTCAATCCTCTGACGGGACCGATGTGCATTCAGGTCCTGCCTGAAAACGAGCAAATGGCAAATGAACTGCTTAAAGACGTGGAAGAAAGCACGGAACTTAATGAAGAAGGGGACGAATCCGATAAATAATAATGAGCAGGAATAAAATCGGCATCGTCGGCGGAGGCGCGGCGGGTTTCTTCGCCGCGGTTAACATTGCCGGAAAAAACAATGATGCCGAAATAACTATACTTGAAAAATCCCCGCGCCTGCTTTCTAAAGTAAGAATATCGGGCGGCGGAAGATGCAACGTAACAAATATAATTTCCAACCCGCGTGAATTCACTTCATACTATCCCCGCGGCGCGAAAGAACTTATTTCCGTTTTCTCGAAATTCGGCTCGCCCGAAACTATCCGCTGGTTTGAATCGCGGGGCGTTATGTTGAAAACGGAAAATGACGGAAGAGTCTTTCCCGTTACCGATGATTCAAACACGATAATAGACCTCTTCCTTGCATCATCTAAAGAACACGGTATCAGAATTGTTACAGGCTTTGATGTAAATGAAATTGCGAGGCTTGATTCGGGAAAGTTTATCGTCTATGACAGAAAAAGAATCGCTTATTCCTTCGATAAAATACTTTATTGCCCGGGCGGATTTCCCGATTCCTCGTCTTTTAACTGCGTACGAAAACTCGGACATAAGATAATCGAGCCCGTTCCTTCGCTCTTTTCTTTTGTCTGCAAGTCCGCCGCCATAAAAGGACTTCAGGGATTGTCCGTCCCTGATGCCGAACTTAAAATATCCGGCACGAAATATTCTTCCGCGGGAAGCCTCCTGATTACACACGACGGCTTCAGCGGACCCGCCGCGCTTAAACTGTCAGCGTTCGCGGCGCGTGAACTTTACGCAAAAGAATACAAGTTCAAACTCGAAATATCTTGGATTCGGAATGATTGCGTCGCGGATTCATTTAAAGAAAATACACCCGATAAAAAAATTATCAACACGCGTCCTGAAGAAATACCCGCGCGCTTGTGGAAAATGCTTGTCGAACAGTCTGATATTAATCCGGAAAAAAAATGGCGCGATGTGTCAAACGCCGAATTATTAAAATTAAATCGCGCTCTTATAAATTCCGTTTTTGATATTAGCGGTAAGAATACAAATAAAGAGGAATTCGTAACCGCGGGCGGAATAAGCCTGAAAGAAATCGATTTCCGTACTATGGAAAGTAAGTTATGCAAAAATATTTTCTTTGCCGGAGAGGTGCTGGACATTGACGGAATTACAGGCGGCTTTAATTTCCAGAGCGCCTGGAGCACCGCATACATCGCTGCTTCTAACTTGTAACAAATCCACGTTTTTATCGAACACCGATTGCTGTCTGCCTCTGTGGTTCTCTGTGACTTCTCTGTGCACCTCTGTGAAATTAACCCGTTCTCTCCGTGTTCTTTCAAAAGAAAAAGTGGAGTAGGAAATGAATACAAAGAAGCGGGTAGAGTTAGTAAATTTCAGAAAATAATTATTCCTATGATTATACTTGTTGATATGGACGACGTTCTCGCCGACTTTGACGGCGGCTTCCTCGCGGAATGGCGCAAACGCTATCCCGACGCGTTCTACATCCCGCTTCAGGATAGGAAAGAGTTCTATATGCGCGACGAATATCCCGAAGAACTTCTGCCCTCGATGACCGAACTGTTTACGGAAAAAAGTTTTGTCTCCTCGCTTCCCGAAATTCCGGGCGGCGTGAAGGCTGTCAAAACAATGAAGGATAAAGGCCACGAAGTATTTATTTGCACGAGTCCGATGAGACAGTATTCGAACTGCGTCGCCGAAAAATACGAATGGGTCGAAAAACACATCGGCTTCGACTGGACTATGAGACTTATTCTGTCGCGCGATAAAACTCTCATCGGCGGAGATATTCTTATAGATGACAAACCGGAAATAATGGGAATAAAAAAACCGTCCTGGGAACACGTGATTTTCGACAAGAGTTACAACAGAAGAATTGTCAACGGCAAAAGAATTACGTGGAATAATTGGGAAGAGGTTTTATCTTTGTAATTTTTAAAGTAATAATAAAATGGATTTGAAATACACTCCGCGCATCGCGGAAGAACTGAAACTGAAATTTCATCAGGTCGAGAACACGACTAAACTCCTGATGGAAGACGCCACCGTGCCGTTTATTGCGAGATACAGAAAAGAACTTACCGGAAGTCTTGATGAGGTTGAAATTACTGCCATACGCGACAGGATGATTCAACTCGAAGAACTCGACAAACGCCGCGAGGCGATTCTCAAGTCACTTGCCGAACGCGAACTTCTTACCGAAGAACTTAAAGGTAAAATTGACGCCGCCGAAACAATGACGGAACTTGAAGACATTTACCTTCCTTACAAGCCGAAGAAACGCACCCGCGCGACAATCGCGAAAGAAAAAGGTCTCGAACCTCTCGCGCTGATGCTTTTCGGACAGAATGACTTTGACGTCGCCGCCGAAGCCGCAAACTTCGTTGACGGTGAAAAGGGAGTTAACGATACCGATGAAGCTCTTGCAGGCGCGCGTGACATAATCGCCGAATGGGTTTCCGAAGACCAAATTGCCCGCGAAAAAATCAGAGCGCTGTTTGAATCGAAAGCGGTTATTTTTTCAAAAGTTGCAAAAGGAAAAGATGAAACGGGCGTCAAGTACAAGGATTATTTCGACTGGAAGGAACCGGGCTCATCCGCCCCTTCGCACAGAATTCTCGCGATGTTCAGAGGCGAAAAAGAAAATTTTCTGAAAATTGACGTGATGCCCGAAGAGGAAGAAGCGGTTTCAATACTTGAAAATCATTTTCTTAAAAACCCGAACGACGCGGGCGCGCAGGTTAAACTCGCGATTACCGACAGTTATAAAAGGCTTCTCTCTCTGTCAATGGAATCGGAATACAGGGCTGCGCTGAAAGCGAAAGCCGACCTTGAAGCGATTAAAGTTTTCGCGGAAAACCTTCATCAGTTGTTGATGGCGGCGCCGCTCGGAGAAAAATCCGTGCTGGCTTTTGACCCTGGATTCAGAACGGGATGCAAGGTCGTGATTCTCAACAGACAGGGCAAACTTCTTCATAACGATACCGTCTATCCCCACACGGGCGAAGGAAAAGCCGCAGAAGCCGCAAAAAAAGTTCTTGAACTTCTCAAAACTTTCGGAAGCGAAGTTATTGCTGTCGGCAACGGTACCGCGGGACGCGAGACGGAAGACTTCGTCAGAAAACTTCTCGAAAAACAAACCGATGAAAAACTGAAAAAGATTCCTGTAATTATGGTCAATGAAAGCGGCGCTTCTATATATTCGGCTTCGGATGCCGCGAGAGAAGAATTTCCTGACTATGACGTTACAGTGAGAGGCAGCGTCTCTATCGGCAGACGCTTGATGGACCCGCTCGCGGAACTCGTGAAGATTGATCCGAAATCAATCGGCGTCGGCCAGTACCAGCACGACGTGAATCAGACACATCTGAAACAGAAACTCGACGACGTGGTTATAAGTTGTGTCAATAAGGTCGGCGTCGAAGTGAACACGGCGAGCAAGCAGTTGCTTACCTACGTTTCGGGACTCGGCCCTAAACTCGCGTCTGCAATCGTATCGTACAGGGACAGCAACGGTCCTTTCTCTTCAAGAGATGAACTTAAAAAAATTCCGCGGCTCGGAGGTAAAGCGTTCGAACAGGCGGCGGGATTTCTTAGAATACGGAACGGCAGGAATCCCCTTGACTCAAGCGCTGTACATCCCGAGAGTTATCACGTTGTTGAAAAAATGGCGGAAGACGTCGGCTGCTCAGTTTCCGATTTGATGATTAATCCGCTGTATCAGGAAAAAATAAAAATTGAAAAGTACGTTGACGATAAAATCGGACTTCCTACGCTTGAAGATATAAGAAGCGAATTGAAAAAACCGGGACGCGACCCGCGTGAAAGATTCGAGGCGTTCGAGTTCGCGAAGGGAATTGAAAAAATTGACGACCTCGCAAAAGGAATGAAGTTGCCGGGCATAGTTACAAACATAACTAACTTCGGAGCGTTCGTCGATATCGGCGTTCATCAGGACGGTCTCGTTCACATCAGCGAACTCGCGGACGGCTTCGTGAAAAATCCGGCGGACGTCCTGAAAGTTCATCAGAAAGTAACCGTCAGGGTCGTCGATGTTGACGCTGCCAGAAAAAGAATCTCTCTTTCGATGCGGCTTGAAGAAAATGTGAAGACTCACGAAAAGAAAGCGAAGAAACATACGAAAGACGACCTCGACGCTAAGTTGAAAATGCTCGTGGATAAGTTCGGTAAAAAATAATTTATTCTAATCGTGTCAGCCATCAGTCTGATGCGCGGTCAGGCAGACGCCTGACCGCGCAATTGCCTTAAGAAATCTTTAGCGTCATCAGCCGGTCTCCATACCGCAACTGCCGTTGCAAAAATATTATCCGCTGCAAAAATAAAATTAAACCCATTTCGAAAAATATTTCACGCGTTGCTTCAATCAAATTCATCAACCGTTAAAATGAAAAAAAACAGTTTGTAAAACAAATACTTGTTGACTATTAAAATTATAATGTTATATTTCGTGAAATTAAAAATAGAAAAATAAATTTTTCTTGAGAGTAGCGCTAACATACAACGTTAAACACGATAACGGAGAAAATCCGGGCGGGAAAGTATCGGAGAACGCGGCGAAATACATAAACCGCGAACTCGTTGAGAACTATCCCGAAAGGATTGACGACACTTACGCCGAATGGGATTCGATGGAAACCATTAACGCCGTGAAAGCCGCTCTGGAAACGGGCAGCCACGATGTCGAACTCGTCGAGGCGAACGATGAATCGTACTTCAAACTTAAAGAACTCAGACCCGATTTCGTGTTCAATGTCGCCGAAGGTTTCCGCGGCGCCTCAAGAGAATCGCAGATTCCTTCTATGCTCGAAATGCTTGACATTCCTTTTACGGGAAGCGATTCGATTACGATTGGAATCTGCCACGACAAATCACGCTGCAAGGAAATACTGTCTTACTACAACATACCCAACTCAAAATTCTTCATAACGGACCGCCCTGTTTTAAACGGTTCTGTTTTGAGTTTCCCGAAATTTGTTAAACCGCTGCACGAAGGCTCTTCAAAAGGCATTTATAATTCTTCCGTCGCTTACAGCAGGGAAGAACTTAACGCCGAAATAGAAAGAATCAAATCGTGCTACGGTCAGCCAGCTATCGTTGAGGAGTTTGTGCCCGGCAAAGAGTTTACGGTCGCTATGCTCGGCAACGGCGAGGATGTTCGCGTCCTTCCCGTCGTGGAAATAAACCTTGATTCGGTTCCGCAGGGATTCAATAAGATTTATTCCTACGAAGTGAAATGGTTCTTCGATACGAGAGAAAACCAACTGGACATTTTTAACTGTCCCGCAAACGTTGACCCGGAAATTTATTCAAGCATAGAAAAAGTTTGTAAAGATACTTATAAGGCGCTTCGCGTGCGCGACTGGGCGAGGATTGACATACGGCTCGACAATAATAACGTGCCCAACGTGATAGAGATTAATCCGCTCCCGGGAATCCTTCCCGACCCGGCGGATAATTCCTGCTATCCGAAAGCGGCGCGGACTGTCGGTATGGATTACAATAAAATGATTAATGCCGTTTTAAATGAAGCGGTAAAAAGAATTTCGGAATAAAAACAGAATCGAATAAAAAATATTACAGATGAAAGTCAGCATTTTATATAACGACCCGCTGCAATACACGAAGGATAAAATCTGGGATGACGGCGTTACCGACATCGACAAGGTTGAAGCCGCGATTGATATGAGCGAATACGGCGTTCTCGACGAAATGAAATCCGTTCAACGCGCGCTCGGCGCGAGCAGCCACGACACGAAAATTGTTCCCGTCGCTCTCGACCTGTTTAAACTGATTGAGGAACTGCGCGACGACAGACCCGATATTATTTTTAATCTCTGCGAATCGCTCGACGGCGACCCGACGCAGGAAATGAACATCGCGTCCCTTTATGAAATGCTCAAGATTCCGTACACGGGCTCACGCGCTCTTACTCTCGGACTCGCGCTTAACAAGGCGAGAGTGAAAGAAATTCTTAACTACTACGATATTCCGACGGCGAAACATTTCATCTGCGCGAACCCGTCGAAGATGAACGAAGAAGGCTACCACAGGCTGAAAGGAAAATATCCCCTGATTGTAAAACCGTCGCGCGAAGACGCCAGCATCGGAATCGAAAATGATTCGATTGTTTACGACGAGGAAAAACTCGTGAAGAGAATTGAATACGTACTCGACGTTCATAAACAGCCCGCTCTCGTCGAACAGTTCATCGACGGAAGGGAAATAAACGTAAGCGTCGTCGGTAACGTCGTGAACGGAATCGAAGATTTGATTGTGTTCCCGATTTCCGAAATTGACTTTTCTCTTCTTCCCGATGACTACCCGAAGATTGTAAGTTATAACAGCAAGTGGATGTATAAGACCGTCGAGTTCAAGGGCACGAAAGCCGTGTGCCCCGCGAAAAATATGTCGCCCGAACTCGAGTCGCTTATTCAGAATACCGCGAGAAGGGTGTATAATATAGTAGGCGCTTCCGATTACGCGCGCGTCGATTTCCGCGTGAAGGACGGCGTCCCGTACGTGCTCGAACTCAACCCGAACCCCGACATCTCTTCGGACGTTGACGAGGATACGGGATTTACGAGAAGCGGCAAGGCTTACGGCTGGTCCTATGATTTTCTTATTTCAAAGATTATTGACCTTGCCTGGGAAAGATGGCAGGGAATATTTTCAAACGTTAAAGTCTGATGATTAGAAAACTCGAACATAAGGACAGAAACATAATCGAAAAAATACTCGTCGATACGAATAACTTCAGCGGCGATGAAATTAAAATCGCTATGGAGTTGGTTGATTTTTATTTGAAAGACAGTGAACAGAAAGACTATGAAATATTCGTCGACGAGGAAGAGACTATAAACGGTTACGTGTGCATCGGTCCGCGCCCGCTTACCGAAGGAACCTTCGATCTGTATTGGATTGCGGTTAACCCGAACGTGCAGTCGAAAGGAATCGGAAGCAAACTAATAGCGTACATCGAACAGCATCTGAAAAATAAAAACGGTCGGCTCGTCCTCATTGAAACGAGCGGTAAACCGTCTTACGAAAAAGAAAGAAGATTTTACGAAAAAAACCTTTATGATAAGTTCGTTGAGATAAAGGATTTTTATAAAGAAGGGGACTCGCTTGTCGTTTACGGCAAGTACCTTCGTTAGTTTAAGAAATATTTAATAACAAAAATAAGGAAAACTTTATGGAACTTTGGCAACAAATGATTCGCGACAGCGTTCATTCGGTTGACCAGCTTGTCGAAAAGTTCGGCATCAAACGAGATGTCGCGTCTAAACTGGATAAATTTTTCCAGGCGCGCGTAAACCCGTACTACCTGTCTCTTATCAGGGAACCGAACGATCCGATATGGAGGCAGTGCGTGCCCGACGAGGTTGAACTCGAAGACATCGACGCCCCCGAGGACCCCTTGAATGAAGATGATATGAGTCCTGTTCCAAACATCACCCACCGCTACCCCGACAGGGCTTTGTTCCTCGTCACCTCTCAATGCGGCCTCTACTGCCGTTTTTGCACGCGCAAGAGAAAAGTAGGAGATTCACACAAAATCTCGATGAACACTCTTGAATCCGCTTTCAGGTATCTCGAACAGCATACCGAAATCAGCGACGTCATTCTTTCCGGAGGCGACCCGCTTATGCTTACCGACGCGATGCTTGAAAAGATTCTCGTTAGACTGAGGGAAATTAAACACATACAGGTGATAAGACTCGGCACTAAAATGCCCTGCGTTCTTCCGCACAGGATTACGCCTAAACTCGTGAACATGCTGAAGAAGTATCACCCGATTTATATCAATACCCATTTCAATCATCCGTGGGAAATTACAGAGGAAAGCAGGAAGGCGTGCGGTATGCTCGTCGACGCCGGATGCCCCGTCGGAAACCAGTCCGTTCTTATGAAAGGCGTGAACGACAATCCCGATACAATGAGGCAATTGCTGAAAGGATTGCTCGCGATGAGAGTCAGACCTTACTATATTTATCAAGCCGACCTCACTAAAGGCGCGAATCATTTCAGAACTCCGTTGAGCGTCGGACTCGATATTATGGATAAACTCCGCGGGCATATCTCGGGACTCGCCGTGCCCCAGTTCGTAATTGACGCTCCGGGCGGCGGCGGAAAAATTCCGATGCTTCCCAATTACGTTATCTCAAGAGACGATGACAAGATTATTCTCAGAAACTATAAGTACAACGTTTATGAATATCCCGAAGCCGCTGACGAAAAGAAAGTCACCGACAAGAACGCGTACCTGAGAAAATCGAAGAAGAAAAAACAGCCCGTCCTTGCCGAAATCGATGCAATTAAAAACGTAAAGATACCCGTGCTGAACGAGTAAATACTTATAGATACTTATAATAGATACTTATAATAGATACTTATGCTGAATGATTGAAAACATTAGGTAAATGTGCTGAACGAGTAAAAAAAAATGAAGTCTCAATATCAAAGGGTTATTCAAATCGAATAACCCTTTTTCTTTTCTCTTAACATCCCCGGTTCTGTGTCCCCCTTTGGAGGGGGTGCGGCTTTAGCCGCGGGGGAGGACAGTGTTAGAGCTCAATCTCCGCATCTCCCCATTTAAAATTTCCAATTTAAAATTTAAAATTGAATGTGCGTTCCCCTTTGGAGGGACCGAAGGGTCGCCGTGGCGATGTGCCCCGATGTCCATCGGGGCGGGGGAGGGTAAGAATCCATCACCGGAAACACGCGCGTCGTTTACCCCGAGTCACTCGGGGCACCCGCCGTGGCGAACCGGTATCCATTTCCACTTTGTCATTCCGGCATGTTCTTAGCCGGAATCCATTCTCTTAACAACCGTCGCTCTATATCCTCTCTAATTCTCCCATTTAAAATTTAAAATTTGCAATTTAAAATTGAGTGTGATGTCCCCCTCTGGAGGGGGTGCCCGCCTTGGCGGGCGGGGGAGGGTAAGAATCCATCACCGGAAATGCGCGCGTCTTTTACCCCGAGACACTCGGGGTATTCGCCGCGCCGAAGGGTCGCCGTGGCGAATCGGAATCCATCACCGGATTCACTTCCTCTCTTTCGATCTTCCCCATTTAAAATTTACAATTTAAAATTTAAAATTGAATGTGTGTCCCCATTCGGAGGAGCCGAAGGGTCGCCTAGGCGATGTGCCCCGATGTCCATCGGGCTTTGCCCCGGACTTGCATCGGGGGCGGGGGAGGATAGGAGCCTCACCAATCAAAATCCATTTCCACATTGTCATTCCGGCATGCGCGCTCTTTGCGTCCGCCGTGGCGGACTCTTAGCCGGAATCCATTACCGGCATCCATCACCGGAAACACTTCCTCTCTTTCAATCTTTCAATTTGCAATCTATAATTGAAAACTAACCCCATTCTTTAGAATGGGGTAACCGACCGCCCCAAAGGGGATTTTAATCCCCGAAAAAAAATTATCACTAAGTGATAACCCCCTAAACCTCATTCCCCGTAACTTGAAAACAAAAACCAATGCCCGAATACGAAATAACACTAACTAAAGCATACACGGTAAGAATAAAAGCGGAGAGCGCGGAATCCGCCGCTCGCTTCGCCGAATTCTACACGGGAGACATAAAGGACATATCAACCCCAAGCGACAGAAAAACCCGCCGCTTCAAAATACTGGAAATAGAATGCACGGTGAACGAAGGAGAGGTGAATAGTTAATGTATTTATATTGCATATTCAATCCCATAAACTTATTTTTATTTTTAACTGGATTTATAAAGAAGCAATATTAGATAAGCTCCCTGCGGATTTTTGCATTTGAACATTATTTTGTCTATGCCTTACGAATCAGAAAAAACAACAAGAAAAAAAAGAATTGACAAACAGTTAAAGGCTATCGGGTGGTTCATTATTCCGTACGTTGAGGGCATGGACTTATCCGGATTGACAAATCATGCAATTGAAGAATATCAAACAATTAATGGTCCCGCTGATTATGCTTTAGTGGTTAATGGTAAATTGCTTGGTGTTGTGGAAGCGAAAAAACTTGAAGTAGGTCCCGCCAATGTTTTAGAACAAGCAAAGAGATATTCAAAAGGAGCTAACATTACCATTGGCGAATGGAACGAATACCGTATCCCATTTTTATATTCTACGAATGGCGAATTAATTTATTATCTGGATGTCAGGGATGAAAGAAATTTGAGTAGACAGATTTTTAGTTTTCATACTCCCGAAGCTTTAGAAACAATGTTCTTAACGACAAGAGAGAATTCATTCCAATGGCTTAAAAACAAACCAATTGATTCACCCGGGCTAAGACCTTACCAAAAAGAAGCAATACAGGCGTTTGAGAATAATCTTGAAGAAGGTAAACGTCTTATGCTTTTAGCAATGGCAACAGGTACAGGAAAAACCTTTACCGCTGTTAACCTTGTTTATCGAATGCTGGCTTCGGGTTATGCAAAACGTGTTTTATTCTTGGTTGATAGAAAATCTTTGGCTGCTCAAGCCGTTACTGCATTTGCTTCGTATGACACTCCTAGAAATATCAAATTTAAAGACGAGTACGAGCTTTATTCGCAGAGATTCAGAAGAGAAGATTTTGAAGGCGAGCCTTTTGATCCGTCTGTTCTTCCAAATACTTATTTAACTATTCCGGACGGTTCAAAAACATTTCTTTATATCTGCACTATACAGAGAATGGCTATCAATCTTTATGGGAAAGCAGGGGCTTTTGATGATGATGAAGAAACAGAAGACGATGAGGAAACATTGGTAATCCCCTCTCATGCCTTTGACTTAATTATCGCTGATGAGTGTCATAGAGGATATACATCTAAAGAAACTAATGTCTGGCGAAATGTATTAAACCATTTCGACGCCGTAAAAGTTGGTTTGACGGCTACGCCTGCTTCCCACACAGTGGCTTATTTCAAAAAACCGATTTTCAATTATCCGTTGCAGCAAGCTATTGAAGAAGGATATCTTGTAGATTACGACGCAATTGCAATTAATTCTAACGTATTAATGAATGGTGCCTTTTTGAAAGAAGGCGAACAGGTTGGAATAATTGATACAGAGACAGGAAGGGAAAAAATTGACCAGCTCGAAGACGAACGTGAATTTACTTCTACCGAGATTGAAGAAAAAATCACCGTTCCTGTTACAAACCAGAAGATAATTGAGGAACTTAAAAATTATACTGACGAATGGGAAAAACGTACTGGCAGATTTCCTAAAACTTTGATATTTGCATCCAATGATATTTCTATGATTTCGCATGCCGATCATCTGGTAAGTATCTGCAAATCCGTTTTTGACCGTGGCGACGATTTTGTGGCTAAAATAACCGGCAGCCCGACCGTTGACAGACCTCTGAAAAAAATTAAAGAGTTCCGCAACCGCCCTAATCCGAAAATCGTAGTCACTGTCGATATGTTAAGCACAGGTGTTGATATTCCTTCGCTTGAATTTATCGTTTTTCTCCGTCCGGTCAAATCACGTATTCTCTGGGAGCAGATGCTTGGCAGAGGTACGCGAAAATGCGAAGAAATCGGTAAAACACATTTTGTAATTTTTGATTGTTTCAACGGCACTTTAATTAAATATTTTAAAGATGCCAGTTATAACTTTAAATTTGACCCTCCCGGAACGGACACTGTAACAATTAAAGAATTAATAGAAAAAATATATAACAACGAAGACCGCAAGGCAAACGCAAGACGTTTAAGCAAACGTCTTCATCGGATAGAAAAAAATATGAGCGGTAACGCCCGCGAGAAGTTTTCAGTCTTTATACCAAATGGCGACATGGGACAATTTGCGAAACAAATAGCCAAATTTTTCGACAGATATAAATAATGGCAAAATCGTTTAACGAAATATTTGAAAGTTTTACCAGCGTTATGGAACTACTCAGAAACGAGCCTTTCCAGAAACTGTTGGTAGATTACGAACGAGCTAAAAAAGTTTTTCTGGTCGGCTATGATGTAATTGATAATGTCAGTTCAATATCGTTATTTGATGCTGAGGATAGGAGTGGTTTAAAGCCGGCAGATTATTTGATAGCATTCTCGGAGTTTATTAAGAGAAAAGAAAAAGAAATTACGGCTATTGGTATTCTATTGAACAAACCAAAAGGCTGGAACACCAAAGCCTTGAACGAATTGAAACAGAAATTGAAAGAAAGCAACTATGATGAAGTAGATTTGCAAAAAGCACATAAAATTGTCTATCACAAAGAAGTGGTGGATATTATAAGTATGGTAAAACATGCGGCGAAGGAAACTGAGCCATTATTAAGTACAGAAGAAAGAGTTAATCAAGCAATACAAAAAGTAACAGCGGGTAAAGAACTGAATTCAGAACAGCAAAAATGGATGGAATATATCAAAGAGCATCTGAAACAAAATATGACTTTGGACGAAGATGATTTAAACGAATTGCCGGTGTTCAGGGACAGAGGAGGTTTGAATAAATTCAAAAAGGTTTTCCCGGGCGAATACAAGAGAATTATTAATGAAATTAATATAGCAATTGCAGCATAGAATGCATCCGTTTTTTTGTGACATTAGGAATTACCCGGATTTAATAGGACAGTGCAGAACAGATATAACAAATCTTCTTGAACCATTTCAAGGTAACAATGAACTCAAAGCAATACTGTTAGGCGCAGATCCTACTAATAATGGCATTAGTAGAAAACCCGGCTTAGTTCAGTTGGATAAAGTTTTTGGAATCAATTCTGAATACGAGAACCACTATTTTTCAATTCATATGATAAATCTGGAAG
>DATMXZ010000388.1:0-2089 GCA_035561235.1 Ignavibacteria bacterium | reverse complement strand
GAATTATTTCGCCGCGTTTTCAGAAATGAATTTTAATTTCTTTAGCGTCCGCGAAAATATTTTAATGCATTCATATTAAATTTCAGGGAGAGGTTATGGAAAAGAATAAACGCATTGCATACATTACGCTGTCGGTTCTTGTATTGTTTCTAACAGTTTCGATATTTTACAGTTGCGGAGCGAATCTGTTTTCCGTTTCCGACGACGTTAAACTCGGCGAAGACCTTGACAGGGAGATAAAGAACAGCCCGCGGGAGTTCCCGATGATGCAGAACAATCCCGACGTAACCAATTACGTCTCGGGCATCGGAAAGTACATCCTGAATTCTTCACCGAAAATCGAGTACAAGTCGGTGTTCCCGTATAAGTTTCAGGTAATTGATGATACGATAATAAACGCTTTCTGCACTCCGGGTGGATATATTTACGTTTACACGGGGTTGATGAAATTTCTCGATAACGAGGCGGCGCTGGCGGGTGTAGTGGCGCACGAAATAGCGCATGCGGAAAGGCGGCACATGACGCAGAGACTTACGTCATATTACGGAGTCAGCATACTGATGAGTCTCGTGCTCGGAAACAATCCGAACGCGGTTGCCGAAATCGCGGCTAACCTCGTGGCGGGTCTGGGCTTCCTTGCGAACAGCCGTTCCGACGAGCAGGAAGCGGATGATTATTCAATTAAATACCTGATGACTTCGAAGTATTATCCCGGCGCAATCGAGTTTTTCTTCAATAAGATTCTTGACGAGCAGAAGAAAAAGAACACGGTGGGCGGTTCGTTCGACAGGCTTCTCTCGACGCACCCGCTTCCGCAGGACAGGGTAGAGAACGTAAAGGAGCAGTTGAAGAAGAACAAGATAACGTACGACCCGAACAAGGGTATTTACAGGGACGAATATCAAATTATTAAATCAAAACTAAAGTAAGCATAATGAAAAAATTACTGATTATACTGTTCGCGATATTTTTTGTTTCGTCTCTTCAGGCACAGAACGGAAAGACAATAGAAGATTCGCATTATAAATTCTCGATAACTTTCGCAAACAAGTGGACCTCGAGAAATACGGTCGAGACGAACAAGAAAGACGTTATCAC
This sequence comes from Ignavibacteria bacterium, assembly GCA_035561235.1. Classification (GTDB taxonomy): domain Bacteria; phylum Bacteroidota; class Ignavibacteria; order Tepidaquicellales; family Tepidaquicellaceae; genus CAIKZJ01. Next base: position 991 of record DATMXZ010000388.1, on the reverse strand, counting down.
TTACAGTTTTGACAAGGACAACGGAAAACTCACGCTTTCTCTTATCGCGTTCAAGTTTACCGAGGCAAGAAATCTCGATGATTTCATATACACGCTCGAAAAGGATTTTAACCTTAACATTCCGGAAAAGATAAGCGGTTATACCGATATTAAGGGAGAAGGATTCAGCGGCAAATACGCCGATTACAAGGACGCGGAGTCACACGAAAGAATATATTATTACGCGACGAGCAAGGATTCTTCGGGTGAGTATTTCTGCTACATGCTGAGGTTTATCGCCGATATAAAATCGAATCTCGGCGAAGCCGAAAAGGAAGCGTCATCAATCGCGGACAGTTTCAAGATTAAACTATAATCATTTCAGGAAAGGATTATCGGCTCTTTCCCTGCCGATCGTGGTGTATTCCATGTGTCCGGGAAAGAGCCTGTAATCATCGTCAAATACATCAAGCAGTTTCTTTCGTATCGATGTGATTATCTTATTGTAATCGCCTCCCGGCAGGTCGGTTCTTCCGATAGTCCCGCTGAAAATCAGGTCTCCGCAGAAAATGATTTTCTCGGCGCTGTCGTAAAGGCAGACGCCTCCGGGAGAATGTCCGGGCGTATGAATGACTTTCACGGAGTTTCCGCCCAGCCTGAACACGTCGTTCTCCGACAAGAAGTTTTTTATCGCGGGAAGCCTGCCGACATTTATGCCGTAGAGCAGTCCCTGTTGTTCCGCTCTTTCATACAGGAACAAGTCATCCGCGTGCAGATAAGAATTAACGCCGAACTGCTCTTCCGCGAAATCGTTTCCAAGCACGTGGTCAACGTGTCCGTGCGTATTGATTATGTATTTTATCCGTATCTTGTGTTCGTTAAGAAAATCAACGATTTCGTCCTGTTCATATTTCGTGTAATACCCGGGGTCGATTACCATTCCTTCGCCCGAGTTTTCACAGTAGTAAACGTAACTGTTCATCTGAAAGGGGTTTACAACGAACGTTTTGAT
>DATMXZ010000387.1:0-7682 GCA_035561235.1 Ignavibacteria bacterium | reverse complement strand
CTAATTGATTAATGCTCTTGCTCTTCTTGATTCTTGATTCTTGATTCTTGATTCTTGATTCTCAAAAATCAACTTCTAACTTTAATCACCTTCCCCGGCAATTCCCGTCCGAAGAATTTCTCTGCTTCCCTGCCGATTGCTACGAGAGTGTCGATGTTGATGTCCTCGCGGATTCCCAGACGGTTGAACATATTAACGAGGTCTTCAGTACAGACATTTCCGCTCGCCTTCGCGGTGAACGGACAGCCGCCAAGTCCCGCGAATGCGGATTCAAAATATTTCACTCCCTGCTTGTATGCCGAATAGCAGTTCGCTATGCCGAGCCCGTAAGTGTCGTGAAAATGACAGGCGATGTTAACGTTCGGGTTCATTTCAAATATCGCCGATATCATTTCCTCTACCTGCGAAGGATACGCGTGCCCCGCCGTGTCGGCAAGGCTTATGTTTTCAATTCCGTTTTCGATGTATTTCCCGATGATTCCGATTACTCTCTCTTTAGGAATGACGCCTTCAAATCCGCATCCGAACGCGGACTGAACCGAGACCTGAACTTTCTTTCCTGCGGACAATGAGCTCTTCGCCATCGCGATTATTCTTGTTAACGCTTCATCCGTAGTCATTCCAGTGTTCTTCTTGCTGTGCGTTTCGCTCGCCGATACTCCCATGCAGAACATCTCGACTCCCGCGCCCATTCCACGCTCCAGCCCTTTTTCGTTCAGGACAAGTCCTGACAACGTCGTACCGTTAAGTTTGTTTTCAGGCATCGAAAAATATCCGAAGAGTTTGTCCGTGTCCGCCATTGTCGGGACTTTTACAGGATGTACGAACGAGCCGACCTGAATTATATCTATGCCCGTTTGCGCGAGTTGCTTTATCCAGTTTATTTTTGTTTCCGTCGGAACGGTCTGCTGTTCTACCTGCAGCCCGTCGCGCATTCCTACTTCGTGAATTATTATTTTGTCCATTGTGCTGTATTTAATAGTAAAACCTCCCCTTTCGGAGAGGTTTGTTATGAAATTTTATTTTTCTTTTTCAGTATAAAACATCTTGCTGTCGTTATCTTGTTGCCGCATTCTTCCGTCCTGCCTTGCGGTTAAAGCCACAAAGAAAGTATTTACTCTAATTCGAGTCAATTCGCTTTATTCAGCGACGAATACTATTGCACTTCGCTGTGGTGAATCGCTCTTGCTCTTATTCTTGATTCTTGATTCTTAATTCTTACTTCCTAACATATGCCATACACACCCGGATTCCGGCTAAGAGCATGCCGGAATGACAGAGCGAGGAGTTACAGTTTCTCCGCTATCGCTTTCGCCATCTCGATTGTAGTGTTGCTTCCGCCCATATCGTAAGTCTTCACCTTACCTTCGGCAATAACAGCCGCCGTGGCTTTTTCAATGCGCTCCGCTTTCTCTGTCTCGCCGAGCCAGTCAAGCATCATCTTCCCTGACAGTATAGTCGCAATCGGATTAACCTTGTACATTCCGAAATACTTAGGCGCTGAACCGTGCGTAGGCTCGAACACGGCGAGTTTCTCACCTATGTTGCCCGAGCATCCGAAACCGAGTCCGCCGACCATTTGAGCGCAAAGGTCTGAAATAATATCGCCGAAAAGATTCGGCGCTACGAGCACGTCGTAGTTGAACGGATTCTTGAGAAGCCACATAGTCATCGCGTCTATATTCGCGTTATCCATCTCGATTCCCGGGAAATCCTTCGCGACTTCTTTCGCGGTTTCAAGGAAGAGTCCGTCAGTCGCGCGCACGACATTCGATTTATGGACTACTGTAACTTTCTTGCGGTTGAATTTTTTCGCGAATTCAAATGCCGCTCTTATAATTCTTTCCGAACCCTTCTTAGTGTTTATCTTGCAGGATATCGCGAATTCGTCGCCGGGTATATCTTTAAACGGAGCGAACGGTTTCGAAAGTTTCGTCAGAAGTGCCGACAGTTCTTCCGGTACGGGATTGAATTCAACTCCCGAATACATACCTTCAGTATTTTCCCTGAACACAACGATGTCGATATTTTCTTTGAAGTTCAAAGCGTTGCCCTTGTAAGCCTTGCACGGTCTGTGGCAGATGTAGAGGTCGAACATTTGCCTCATTCTTACAATCGGCGACCTGTAAACGAGTCCTTTTCCCTGCAATTCGGGTACGAGTTCCGCCTGCGCCGTCTTGACGGGCTTTGACGTGATGGCGCCGAATAGAGCCGCGTCAACATTTTTCAAAAGTTCAACTGTTCTTTCTGGAAATGCGTCGCCTTCCTTGCACCAGAATTCCCATCCGATATCACCGTGTATGTATTCAGCGTCGAATCCCGATTTATCGAGTACAATTTTTGCCGCTTCGAGTACTTCAATACCCACGCCGTCGCCGGGCAGGTAGGCTATTTTAAACTTAGACATTAATCCTCCGGAAAATTTAAATTTGTATATACAAAATTATCGAATATGGAACAGTATCTCAATGATATTATAAATGCGGATTTTTTTATACCTTGAAAACGAAAGCGGTGTCGGGTTACAATAGGCTTAACTGTTGCTTTCTTTCCGCAATCCGCCTATGAAGTAAGTCAGGTTGGCTGTAATTAGCGTCACTCCGACGCCTATCATCACGTACCAGGTGTACGCGATTTTTGTATAGTATATCACGAATACCATAACGAGTATTCCCGCGATGAATCCCGAGATTGCGTCTTTCTCCGATACTTTCTTGAAGAAAAGTCCGAGGAAGAAAACACCGAGAAGACCGCCGTACGTGAAAGATGCGATTGAAAGCCCGATTTCGACTACGGGATTTTTCGCGTCGCGGAAAAGCATCGCCCCCCCAATCAATACTACTCCCCATAAAAGCGTAAGGAGTTTTGAAATCATCATTTCCCTGCTCCTGAACTTTTCGGATTTTACCGAACTGAACAGGTCGAGATACGTCGATGAAGCAAGCGAACTTATAGCCGATGACAGCGTTCCCATTGCCGACGCGAGCACACCCGCTATAACGAAACCCGAAATACCCGTCGGAAGATTTTCTACAATGAACTTAGGGAATATTTCATCGGATGACGTGAGAGGCAGTCCCGTAGAATTCAGAATTAATGACGTGAACGCCGCGCCCTTGTAATACGCGAACAGGCAGAGTCCGAGGAACAGAAAGAAAGCGAACTGAAGAACTATCAATGAAGCATCGAGCATCAGCGCTTTCTGGCTGTCCTTTTTCGATTTGCAGCCGAGAAGTCTTTGCACGAGCAACTGGTCCGTGCCGTGTGACGCCATCGTAAGAAACGTTCCTCCGAGCAGACCGCCCGCTATCGTGTAAGGTGAAGCGAAGAATCCGATGACAGAACCGCCAAAATCCGTGTTGAATATCCTGAACTTATCGATACCCGACTGCGCGGCATAATTGAACACATCGTTGATTCCGTTCGGAAGACCGTTGAAAACCACGAAGAGAGCCGCTACTGCGCCGCCTAAATATATGAACAATTGCACCACATCCATCGTCACCACCGCTTTCAGCCCGCCCATATAAGTATAAAGCAGCGTGAACAATCCGATTATCGCTATGCTCGCCGGATAATCGAGACCCGTTATTATATGAACAGGAATCGCTGTTGCGAACAGCCTCACTCCCGAAGCAAGCACGCGCGTTATTAAGAATACTGACGATGTAAGTTTGCGGAGTTTCTGTCCGAATCTTTTTCCCAGAAAATCATAAGCGGTAACAATGTCGCCTTTGTAATATGCGGGAATGAATACGAGAGTTACAAGAAGCCTTCCTATGAAATAACCGAATATCAACTGCATGAACGTGAGATCGCTTTTATAAGCGAGTCCGGGAATGCTGATGAATGTTAATGTGCTGGTTTCGCTTGCGACGATTGAAAAACCGACAGCCCACCACTTAAGTTCCTTGCCGCCGAGAAAATAATCGCGCGAGTTCTTCTGACGCCTCGCGGTAATGAAGCCCGCGATAACGGTTCCTGCGAGATATATGATTACTATGAGATAGTCTAATACGGAAAACTTCATTTATTTATGTTGAACTTTTCTTTCAGGAAATAAGATTTGCCGTCAAATCCTATTTTTCCTGCTTCAACATAAGGGTCGTGTTCAAAAAAAACAGTGTAGTTATTTTCGTACATCTCTTTCAGATACTTCTTTTTTTCCTCCAGCGTTACGAGCGGAAACAAATCATAACCCATGATGTAAGGGAGCGGTACGTGCGAAGCCATCGGAAACAAATCGGCGGTGTAATAAAGCGCGTTGCTGCCGTCGTGTATTTTGACCATCTGCATGTTACGCGTGTGTCCGTTCAGAGGTATCAGCGAAATGCTGCCGTCGAACTCGTGCTCGCCGTCGATTGTTCTCAGTTGCTTTTTATCCTCAAGCGGCTTGAAATCATTCGGGAAAAAACTCGCCTTGTCGCGCTCCGTAGGATTATTCGCCCATTCAAGATGCTTTCCCTGTACGTGGTAAACAGCGTTCTCAAATGAAGGCACCGCTTCGTTTCCCGCGATTCGCGTCGAGCCTCCAGCGTGGTCGAAATGAAGGTGAGTAAGAATTACGTCGGTAATCTCTTCGGGCTTCACGTTTAATGCGGATAACTCTTTCTCAAGAGTGTGCTCCGAATAATCTACCGCGTATATCTCATTCAGTTTCTTCGACATCTTGTATCCTATTCCCGTATCCACGAGAATTTTTTTACTTGAACTTTCGAGGAGCAGCACTCTCGTGCACATTTCGATCCTGTTCGATTCGTCCGATGGATTGGAACGGTTCCACATAACTTTCGGCACGACGCCGAACATCGCGCCGCCGTCCAGTTTGAAAAGCCCCGCCTGTATCGAATGTATTTTATAATCACCTATCCGCATTTGTCTGTAATAAATAATAAAAAACCCGTCTTTTAAGAAAACAAAAAACGGGTAATAAAATTTCAATATAAATATTACAGCGCGAAGCGGAGACCCGAGAAGAATGTGAAATTCGTCGTCGTGATTTTCTCCACTTTGTCAGTGCTCATCAGATTGTTAAGCCCGCCGTATTTGAATGAAGTACCGAAAATTACGCTTAGCGGATACATGAATACGAAATTCGCGGTTAAATTCGCGCTCAATCCGAGATCGAAATATTTGTATCCGAAATTCTGATATGTATTTTCAGGTTTCGAAATAAGGAAACCGAGATAAGGACCGCCCGTAAACCACAGCCCGACTTTTTCGGATACCATTCCGCCAAGGTCTACAAAAAGAGGTATGTTAATGTAATTCGCCGCAACGTAATTATCGACAACCGCTGTTGAATCCGCATCGGTCAATCCTGTCGTCATCGCGGGTTTTTGAATGCCAAAACTCTTACCGTCAAACGTAAGACCCGTCGTGAAACTGAAGTAATCGAAAACGTTAAGATAAACGAGCCCGCCGAACGTATATCCGAGTTTCGCCTTTTCCGTATAAGTGCCCGCGCCCGAACGCGTCGTGATGTTCGGCGATGTCGAGCCTACGCCGAGCTGCAGGTCAACATAGAAATCGACGGGGCTGCTCGACGTTTTAAACGCGAATTCCTTTTTTGCCTTTTCATAGTCGCTCTTAAGTTTCCAGTCAATCCTGTACTCCTTGTTGCCGAACGGCCTGCTCGGGTCTCCTTCAGCGAATACGCCGGAAACGGCAGAGAACAAGAACAACACTATAAATACTTTTAAAAAGATTTTCATTTCTGTTCCTTCGTTTAATTATTTAAGAATTTTTTTTCGAGTTCGTTCAGGTTTTCAGTTTCATTCTCCCATAACGCCGTTAAATTCTCTATCTTCTGCGTCAGGTCAAGATACTCAAATTTAATCTCAACTGCAAAATCCGAGTCCTTGTAGAAATCGGTTTTGCTCATCTCCTGTTCTAAATATATTTTCTTACTTTCAAGTTCCGCGATTTGCTTCTCCGCGTCGCTGATTTTTTTCCTTATAGGCGCGGACACTTTCACGAATTCCTTTTTCTTCTTCTTGTTCTCAATCCCTTCCTTGTATCCTGACGAAAGTTCCTTTGCCGGAGTTGGTGTCTCAACTTCGGGTTCGGGCGCTTCGGATTCGAGCACCGTAAGATATTCGGACGATTTTCCGAGATAAGTTTTCAAACCGCCGTTCTTTACTTCAATTATTTTGTCAATAATGCCGTCAATGAATTCCCTGTCGTGTGAAACGATGATGACTGTCCCCTCGTAATCCGAAAGCGCTTTCTGAAGGACTTCCTTCGAGTGCATATCAAGATGGTTAGTCGGCTCGTCGAGGATTAAAAGATTCGAAGGCTCGATGAGCATCTTAGCGAGCGCCAGCCTTGACTTCTCGCCGCCCGAGAGCACCCCGACTTTCTTGTCAGCGTCATCGCCGTGAAAAAGGAATCCGCCGAGTATATTCCTTATGCCCGTTACGTTCTGACCGCTGTTAACCTCGAGCATAATTTCAAAAGCCGTCTTGCTTTCGTCCATGTCTTCAGCCTGATTCTGCGCGAAGTATCTCGGAATCACATTGTAGCCGTATTTCAATTCTCCTCCGCTGTATGACTCCGTGCCCGCGATTATTCTCGTGAGAGTCGATTTCCCGGCGCCGTTCTTTCCTACTAATGCAATCTTCTCCCCTCTCGCAATGTTCAGGTTCAGATTTTCGAGAACATTTTTCTTCCCGTCGTAACTTTTCGTGAGTCCCGCAATTTCTACAAGCAGCCTTCCCGAATGAACTGCGGGAGGAAAACGGAATTTTATTTTTTCAGTCTCCTGCTCGAGTTCCACCTTTTCTATTTTATCGAGGAGTTTTATTCTGCTCTGCACCGCTCGCGCTTTCGTGGCTTTGTATCTGAACCGCTCTATGAACTTTTCCTGCTGCTGAAGATATTTTTGCTGATTCCTGAACCTGCTTTCGAGCAGTTCCTTGCGCTTCCTTTTTTCCTCCGTGTAAAAGGAATAATTACCGCTGAACAGGTTAAGTTCACCGTTGTGTATTTCGGCGGTCTTCCTCGAAACGTTGTCGAGAAACTGCTTGTCGTGCGACACAAGAATTATCGCGCCCTTGTAATTTGTTATGTATTTCTCAAACCACACGAGAGATTCAAAGTCGAGATGGTTAGTCGGCTCGTCAAGTAGCAGAACGGACGGATTCTTCAGCAGGAGTTTTGCAAGTTCAATCCTCATCTGCCAGCCGCCGCTGAATATTCCCGTATCCTTTTCAAAATCATCGCTCTCAAATCCGAGACCCGTAAGTATTTTCTCGATTTTAGATTTAAGTTTGTGCCCTTCCAGAAGCGTGAACTGCTCCTGCAGTTCCGAATAGGTTGTCAGCAGGTCCATGTAATCTTCGCTGTCTTTGTCGCCGTAGTTCTTGAGTTCGCCTTCAATCTCGGTGAGTTCATCCTCAATGGATTTTATGTTGTCCGCCGAATCGTAAACTTCGTCATAAAGTATCTTGCCGCTCAGCCGCACGGTTTCCTGAGGAAGGTATCCGTAAGTAGAATGCCTCGATTTAATAACTTTACCGCTGTCATAACCGAAGAGACCCATTATGATTTTAAGGAGCGTGCTTTTCCCCGCTCCGTTAACGCCCACGAGTGAAAGCCTGTCCTTGCCGCCGACGCGAAGATTGACGCTGTCAAAAAGTTTTCGGGTTCCGAAATTTACGTTTATATTTTCGAGAATAACC
>DATMXZ010000386.1:0-4958 GCA_035561235.1 Ignavibacteria bacterium | reverse complement strand
TTTTAAAAATATTTTCATAGTATTAAAATATTCTTCACAATCAACAATTGCCTAAAATATCCTTTTGCAAAAATTTTTACAACACAATAAGAATAATTAACCGCCCGCCGGCTCTTCATCCTTTTTCTTTTTCGTTTTGTGACTGTTAGGAGTTTCCTCCTGACAGCAATAAAAGGTCAGGACGTTATTCCTGTCTTAAACCGTTAAAACGGTTTTGCGTCGCTCGTAACTTACCCACGGCTGAAGCCGTGGGCTAAGTCGGAAAGATAATTGTTTCGTCTTTGTATAATGTAATTGACAGGTTTCGTGACTGTAAGGGTTTTCTACAGAAAGAATTATGCGGTCTGGACGTAAGTCTGTGTTTCGTTTATGGATCCGGGCTAAGATTCCGCATCGCCATGGCGACCCTTCGGCGCGGCGGACCGGGATGACAATCTCACCGTCTGAATTCCTTCGGGTTTAATACATATTCTTTTTGAGTCAAATACATTAATTTTTGAGAGATGAGAGTTTCGCTTATTATATCGGTTTACAAGAAGTTGCGGGAACTGGAGTTGGTTCTGTCGGCTTTGAAGGAGCAGACGGAAAAGGATTTCGAGGTCATTATCGCCGACGACGGCTCGGGCGCGGAGATTGAAGATTTCATTAACGCGTTCCGCAAGGATTGCGGCTACGAGATTACTTTCATCACGCAGGAAGACAAAGGATTCAGAAAAAATAAAATTCTGAACGAAGCAATCAAGGTTTCGAAAAGCGATTACCTTATTTTTCTCGACAGCGACTGCGTGCCTCATCCTGATTTCATTAAGGGTCACGCCGAAAGCGCGGAAAAGAACACTGCGCTTATCGGAAGACGCGTTCACCTCGGAGAAAAACTTTCGGGAATGCTCGACAGGGATTTCATAACCACGAAGTATTTCAAGCGTCTCACGCGGAAAGCGTTCTTCGATTCCTTCCGCTCCGGAGATACGACAATTTCGGCGGAAGAGGGATTTCTTGTAAGGAATAAATTTTTAAGGAACGTTACAAAATCTAAAAACAACCACATTGTCGGCTGCAATTTTTCCGTGTGGAAAGAAATGATGCTGAAGATAAACGGTTTCGACGAGAATTACGTCGGCGCGGGAATCGGCGAGGACACGGACGTCGAGTACAGGCTCGGGCTCACGGGCGCGAAGTTCAAGTCGGTGAGGAATCTTGCCGTGGTTTATCATCTTTACCATCCGAAGACTAAGGAAGCGAACACGAACTACGATTATTTCCACAGCAACGTCAAACTGAAGAACGAGTTTTACTGCAGGAACGGAATAGACAAGACTTACGGCGGTTAAGCGCCCGCCTCAAAAAACCTTTTCGCTTTTTCGAACGCCTGCTCCGCGGTTATCAGGTTGATGTCGGACGAAGGAGATTCGAGTATTTCCCCTTTCATAAAGTACGGCGACCATTCGAATGAATCATCTTTAAAGAAGAAAGCGAGAGTGTTCGTTCCGTTGAACGAGGCGAGGTGCATTACTCCCGTGTTGTTGCAGACGAAGAGCGTCACGTGTTTAAGTATCGCGGCAAGTTGAAACGCGGGAACGTCAACCATTTTCGAATATTCAATGCCCGCGGCGCCGAGCATCGATTCGAGACTGTCGGTTATTTGTCTGTCGATGAAACCCGACGAAACAACGATGTAAGGATTATACTTTTCGCTTATCAGTTTTATGAGTTCGAAATATTTATTCACGTCCCACGTGTTTCTTTTCTGTCCCGCGCCCGGATGAAAGACTACTATTTTCCGTTTCCTGTCGGGAAAATTACCGGCGATATAATTATTACCGTATTCTTCTTCTACGGGATTTAGTTTTATGCGCATACTTGCTACCTCTTCGTCCGGAAGCGGGCATCCCAATGCCTTCGCGGTATCGAGAAACCTGTTGACCTGATGGACCTTGTCTCTGCTCCAGTCGTATTCCGGTTTCACGTCGAGGAAAAAACTCAGCCTGTTCTTTTGCGAATCCATTCTCCCGACGCCCGCCTTGATTTTCCCTCTCGCGAGCAGGGCGATTAAATAAGAAGTGTAAGAGATTCTTATTGATGACGGAACCATCACGATGTCGTATTTCTTTTTTCTCAGCGCGATAAGAAAAGCGAGAAGGCTGCTGAGTTTGTCTTTTCTGAAAATTATTATTTCGTCGAGCCAGGGATTGAGTTTTTTGAAATTGATTTTATAGTTCGTGGGACAGCCGACGAGAGTGATTTTCGAATCGGGATATTTTGTCTTCAGCGCCTTATACATAGGTAGAGTGCAAATCGTGTCGCCTAACTGGTTGCTCTGGGGCCGTATTACAAGAATTTCCGTCATTGTTTTGAATGTGAGAAAAATAACCGAATATTTTTTTTAACGGTATGCTTAAATTGAAGCATAGAATTTTCAGAATTGAATTCTGCCAAGAATAAAATTTACGCCTTCGATAATGTCGCCGTCTTCCGTTTGCCTGACCTCAACGCTTCCGGCGTTCGAATTAAATTCGAGAGAGCGGCGGGACAAATCGTCGGGCGACGGATAAATCCTGTACTTTCCCGGCGGAATGTTGTCGAATATGTATTCGCCGTCGGAGAACGTTAGTGTTTCCATTTTAATTTTTCCGTTTTCGGATTCAAGAAGCATTTTCAATCCCGAAACGGGTTTCGCGTCCTGACCCGAATTTACCGTAACGCTTCCGCTTACAATTCCCGAAGCATAAACGGGGACGGGAACAACCTTGAACCTGTTCGGGTCAACGAAAACGCCGTAGGTCCTGTACTTCGGCCTGTAGAGCGGGTTGTCGAAAGAGACTGGAGATATTTCCAGACGGTAAGAATAGTAAGGGTCGAGGTCGGAGTATCTGCACTCGTTTTCTGTTTTAAGAATTTTGCCCGCGTTGATTCTCGAATCGAATCCCGTATTAAGAATTTTTTCGTTATCGTCGGGATAATCGTTTCCGTTAGCGTCGAGAAAAGGAACGAGAGAAAGACCGCCGCGGGAAACCATATTTCTGTTGTCAAAAATAAAGTTGTTCCTGAACTGGTCGTAACCAACGGAGCCGTACACTGACTGCTGAAGGTCCCATCCGTTTTCGTAAGACGAATATCCCGCGTTGTATCTGCCGAAGGATAAATCAAATCTAAGGGCGAGTCCGCCGGAGTAATTGTTGTTCACGTAATCTCTCGCCGCGTAAATTGTCATCCATCCCGCGCCGAAAAGCCCCTTGTCTATGTAGAGAGCCGTGTTCGAAAATCTTCCCGACGTGTGGTCGATTTCCGTCTGCTGTCTTATCATCAGGTCGCCGTAAACCCTGTACGTGAGGCTCGCGGAAGTTCTCGTACCCGCGTCCTCAAATGAATTGGACACCTTGCTCCAGGAAGCGTTGGTGATGATGCCGCACTGGAGTCTTTTATAATTCAGGAACAGCCCCGAGTTCAGGAAAAGAAGTTTGAAGTTATCGGAGACGATTCTTCTTCCGTTCACCCTGAAACTAACCGAGAGCCCTTTTAAGTAAAAGGGAACGAAAGCGGAAACGTTTTGCTCTTCGCTGTATTTTGAAGGATTGAAGAATTCATTAGCGCCGTATCTGATATAAGAGAATGTCGTGTAAATCTGCGACGGAAGCAGGAGGCTCAGGTTGGCGCTGCCTTTCAACGCGTGATAGTAGTCGGCGCTGAAAATCAGATTGTCGAGAATTCTGACAGAGGTGTTCGCGTAAGGATAAAACTTTTTCAGGTCAGGCTCGTTGAGGTACAGCATTCCCGCGCCCGACGTGAGAATTTTATTTATTCCCCAGGACACGCTTGTTTCGGAGAAAAGGCTGTGATTTCCAGATTTGAGCGTGCCTCCCGTAATGTTGTATTCAACGGTTTTCTCCGGAAGGAAATTAAAAGGCACCTGAATCACGCGCTCTTCGGTGTGAATTTCACCCGCGGTGCCGTAATACTTGAGCGTGATGTAGTTCGAGCCGTAGAGAAGCGGCACATTGAATTCGAAATATCCATCGTTCCCCGACTTCGTGTAGCCGATAAGTTCGTTGTTGATGTAAAGTTCGATGTCCCAGTTCGAGCCTGTTCTGTCGAAGATTTTATATTTGCCTATTGTCCTTCTTGAAACGGGCGGAGAGTTTGTAATCTGAACTCCCTGCGTGTTGGAGAGCAGACCCGACTGAAGCCTCATATTGCCGACTACAGCCTGCTTGAACATTTTCCTGTCGTCAACGAATCTCCATCTGAATTCTGCGTTGTTGTTATCGAACAGGTCTTTGTCGTCTCCGTTTATATTCGCGATGAAATCACCGCCGAGAATTTCTGAGCCGTGCGCGAGGTTGTAATAATACCTGTCCCCGATTCGCGACGAGTGCGAGTGGTTGAGGTTCCAATCCATAACTCCGAAACCGAGAATTTTTCTTTTTCTCGGAAGCACAATATCGGCATTCTTCAAGTCCGTCCGGTTGGCTGAACTTATTTCCCTTAAGAGGTTCCTTTCAATTTCCGCGACGACGGGAAGTTTCGTTTCGGATGAAACGTGAATGTTAAGACGGCTGAGGTCGGCTTTAAGAACAAGACCGAAAAGTTTTTCAATCAAGTCGGAATTCAGGCAGACGTCCGATTCCGAAAAATAAAAATCGTTTCTGTTAAAGGGAACGGATTTTTCCTTTATCACGGCGGAGTTTTTCAGGAAATCAATTTCATACGTTTTGCTTTCATCGATGTAGAAGCCTTTCACGAACGTCATTTCACGCGAGAACCTGAAATCAATTTTTAGACGCGAGAAAAGTTCTCCGAGAGGCACATAAACCGTTTTTCCCGAGACGAAGCAATTGAGGTCGAACTTTCCAGCCTTGTCGGCATCAACCTGCAACGGCGCTTCATCACAGGCGGGGTTTGATTTTACGAGATTTGAGTCGATGAATGGAAACGCGCCCGCCGACGCGCAGCAACAGAGC
>DATMXZ010000385.1:0-2310 GCA_035561235.1 Ignavibacteria bacterium | reverse complement strand
ATTAGTAATTTGAGAGATAATATGTTCTTTAAGCCCGCGATGCGGGCGGAATCACAGAGGATAAAAACAAACGCCCGTGAACGGGCGTTTGCTTTTATTATTTACTTGCGGAGAGCAATTTAATTATCATTCAAGCGGAAGAAGAAGAACACTACGGCAACCCATTCTTTCTTTATACCGCGGGCGTAACCTATCGTGCTGTAATTGCCGTTCTGCACGGTTCCGTCATCCTTGATATAACCTATCGTGCTGTAATTGGCGTTCTGCACAGTTCCGTCATCTTTCACATAACCGACAGTACTATAATTGCCGTTCTGTATCGTACCATCTGATTTAATATATCCGATAGTGCTGTAATTTCCGTTCTGAATCGTGCCGTCTTGTTTTATATAACCAACCGTGCTGTAATTGCTGTTTTGAATCGTACCGTCGGATTTAATGTATCCCGTAGTGCTGTAATTTCCGGACTGAATCGTCTGTGACTGCACCGAACAGGTAGCAACGGTTATCAGAAAGAACAGGATTAGTGTTTTCATTTCCGTAAATTTAATATTTATCAAACACTTCATTTTATTTTATAATCACTGATTATTTTTTCTCGTGTTATAATTTTCGTACTTACCTGATTTCTGCATTTCCTTTTTTTCCTCTTCCGACTTGGATTCGACATTATCGAGGTCCTTCTTGTATTTCTCTATTCCTTCGAGTTGTCTTTTCATTTCAGGAGATGCCTGTATGGAGCCCATTTGGTCGTTCATATACTGCCTGCCTGTTTCAATATAATCTTTCGCTTTGGTGTAATTGCCCTTATCGGCTTCCTGAAGCGCCTGTTCCATCAAGTCATTAGTCTCGAACATCGCGACATTCTGCTGAACGGATTCATCAAAGCCTTTATCATATTCAGCCCTGTTGACAGCCGTAATAAGCATACAGCTTTCGGTTTCCCTGACGAACCTGAAATTATTCGTAACGTCTTCATACGTGAGTTCGTTCTCGAATTGAACACCCGGATTAAGCGGGCGAACGATATCAAATTTCAGGAGAACAGATTTTACCTGACCGGAAAACATATCCTTAAAATCTATAGTAACTATGCCGTTCTCGGAATCATACGGATAACCGTAAACCCTTTTCAGGACGAGGTGCCGGGAGGGGAATTTCACCGTAACCTTCGTGTTCTGACCGACAAGAGTTCTGACGCCGTTAAGTTCCTGCGCGAAAATATCAGGAATTTGCTCGGAATCTTTGATGTAGTAATAGTTACCTCTTCCGTATTCGGCGATATCGGTCATTAAATCCTCGTTGAAGTCGTTGCCTACGCCAAAAGTGGATACGACGATGCCTTCTTCTTTGTTGAGGTCGCGCACCTTCGCCGCGAGTTTATACCTGTCGGTTAATCCTCTGTTTGCAAGTCCGTCAGAAAGAAGAAGCACTCTGTTGACATAGCCTCTTTTGAAAGATTTGCTGACCTGATTAAATCCTTCGAACATTCCGCCGCTCAGATTAGTGAATCCGCTTGCTTTAAGTTTGTTGATTTTTTCCTTAAGGTCGTATTTGCTTCCTACGGGAATGGTTTCCTGGAGAACAGTTACATCGTCGTTGTACGAAACAATCGAAACATAATCGCCTTCGCTGAGATTATCAATAACGTGTTCGACTGCTTTTTTCACGTAAGTCAGTTTGTTGCGGTCATCCATCGAGCCGCTTCTGTCGATGACGATAGAGATGTTAAGTGGAGTTCTTTCCTGAGAAAGCACTACTTTATCGGCATTCAGGTTTATATGGAGATATACCTGATTATTGTCATAATAGAAACGGTTATTCAGGTTTGCTTTGAATCTGATTGGACCCGCGGACTTTTCGCCTTTATGACCCAGTATTTTCCCGCTCAGTCCTGAGAGTCTGCTGCTCACGCTGGAAAAAGCAAGAAAAACGAGACAGGATAACAACATAAAAGCAGCCAGACTAACGAGAAGGTTATTTCTTTTTTTAGTTTCCATGGCTGTAATGTTAAAGTTTAATACTTTTACTGTAGGTGAGGGGATTTTGTTCCTGAATAGGAGAATTCAGGTATGGAACGTACGGATTACGCATTAAAACGCGATATCTCGTCCCGGTAAATTAAACTCAGTGTAGTATTTCACTCAGAAGGGAAACATAAACCCCGCAGAGCGACGGGGTTTATGTTTAAACCACTTATATTCAAAAGATTATCTTAATTTCTTTTTATGACGATTCTTTCTTAATCTTTTTTTCCTCTTATGAGTTGACATTTTAGCCCTTTTTCTTTTTTTACCGCAAGGCATTAAT
>DATMXZ010000384.1:0-10121 GCA_035561235.1 Ignavibacteria bacterium | reverse complement strand
GCTTTAAAGAGTGATATTAAAAAAATTATTTAACTATCGCGATTCGTTTAGCATAGGAGTTGCCCGTTGTTTCAAGCCTTACTATGTAAACGCTGCTCGGAAGACCGCTTGATATCCAGTTCCTTTCGTATTCTCCCGCTTTCAGGAATTCGTTAGCAACAGTATAAATATCGCGTCCGAGAAGGTCGTAAATTTTTATTCTTGTAACGCCGTCGTTCGCGATTCTGAATTTAATCATAACTTCCGGATTGAACGGATTCGGGTATATGTCGAGGAATTCGAAATTATTCGCTATGACGGGATTTCCCGTAACACCGGTCGGTCCGCCGATTGGCAGAAAATCGACGACTCCGAGCGTCGTGCTGTCAACTTTATGGAATATATGCGCCTCGATTGAATCAAGGTTCGTCGTATTCCAGAAGTTGTTCTCGGCTTTTATCGAGTCGGGAGTGTTATTGTACACGTCGTAGATTTTTCCGCTGTTTCCGTTTCCGTATATCAAATTCATTCCAATGTCGGTCGTGTCGGAGTTTCCAAGGTTACCTATATTCGGCTTCGATGTGTTCTGAATTGTAATGCCCCAGAGATTCCATCTGATTTTATTACGCGTAATTATAACTGAGGATGTCGACCACGCGCCCGCAAAGTTGAGACCGCTGCCGCCGAGAGCAGGATTGCCCTGCGTGTTGTTGCTGTCTATCACGTTGTTGTTTATGTATGCGTTGATTCCGCCCGCGAGCAAGGCGATTCCGTAACGGTTATTTTTGATTACGTTGTTCTCTATTATGAGTGATGATATCGTTCCTACAGGCAGAAAAGCGATGGCTCCCGAATTCGTCGACGACCTGAGTATGTAGTTGTTGCTTATTATTATCGGCGATGTGCCTCCCGCGCCGAGGTTTATCTGAGCGGTGTTGTAATTCGACGTGTTATTGTCAATCAGCGTGTTATACATAATGGTAGGGGAGTTCGATATGTTTGCTCCTCCTACAATTGCCGCTCTTACGCTTCTCGTGATTAGGCAGTTTGTTATTACGGCATTTGAACGGAAAAGGGAAATTGAACCGCTCTGCATTCCCGACGCGTAATAAGAGTTGTTCCTTATCTTGCAGTTGTCAATTAACGGACTGCAATCGAGTATTCTTATACTGTTAGCATATTCGAATATAAGTTTCTTCAAAGATGAGGAATAAGCGGAATCCAGCACTATGCCCTTGTATTTTTGTGTTGTATCAGCCGCGGTGAATTTCACCGAATCAGGCGGATTTATAAGTAGAGTTCCCTTGACGTAAAGCAATCCGAGGTTCGGGAATTTGAAGATCGCGTTTGTGAAAATCTTCAAAGTATCGTTCCTGGAAATCGTCAGGGTATCGTCGTTCAGAAAATAGGAGCCCGAACTGAACGTTACTGAACCGCCTGAGAACGCCACGAGACTGTCAAGCGTCCAACTCTTACCCGTTCCCGGCGTATTGAAATCCGCAAACACTGAACTAAGAGCAAAGAAGGAAAATAAAATTCCTATTAATATATGTTTCATTATTTAATTTTTTAATTTGTAAATGACCCTGTAAACTGAAAGTAATTATCTCGAGATGTAAGAGCCCTGAAGCTGCAACTCTCTTAAAACACCGAATTAAAACATAACAAATTAATGTAATATTTGCTAAATTCTTTGTTACAAATTAATATATTCAAAGACAAAATATAATGCAAATTAAAATGAACATACCGTATGCAAGCCTTCCCGGTTACAACGGCTTGTACATAGATTACGTTCATCATTTTGATAAGGTAAGGGCGTTTTACGAATTCGCTTTCGATAATGAGGGCATATTCAATTCCATAACTTCGAAAAAAGAATCTTATAACAACAGCGCGATAAGCAGGATTGAAGTATGCGAATTGCTTAAAACACAGAACAAATTCTTTAATTCGGGCGAGTCCGCTTTTCTCAACATCGAATTCCTTAAAGAGCCGGATACTTTCGCCGTGGTAACGGGACAGCAGATAGGTATGCTGACGGGCAATCTTTATACGATTATAAAGGCGCTTAACGCCGTGGAATTGTCTAAAAGCCTTTCTTTGAAATACCCCGAATTCAAGTTTGTTCCCGTATTCTGGCTAGAGGCAGACGACCACGATTTTCAGGAAATCAACAACATAAATATTCTTAATAAGGAAGGTCATCCTGTCAACATTAGTTATCTTCAGAAAGGAATCGAAAAGGAGAGATACCTCACACCGACCGGGAAGATTGTTCTCGACGAATACGTTAATACTTTCACGCAGACATTAAAAGACAATCTCGTTCAGACAGAATTCACCGAGCAGTTGTTTTACTTGATAAACCGTTCGTACAAAGAGGGAATTGACCTCGTTACCGCTTTTGCGAGATTCTTCAATTACATACTCGGTGATACGGGTCTTATTTTCTGCAATCCGACTGATAAAGAAATCAAGAAAATAATGACGCCTGTTTTCGAAAAGGAATTGAATACTTTTCCCGCGACCTGCGAACTTGTAGTCAACAAATCCGCGGAGATGGAACTTAAATACGAGCCGCAGGTTAAACCGCGCTCAATAAATCTGTTTTATACATATAACGACAACAGGCATCTCATCGAAATGAAAGACGACAAATTCTCTCTGAGAAATACACGCCAGAAATTTGAAAAGGAAGAGTTGTTTAATCTTCTTGTTTCGAATCCGGAAAATTTCAGTCCGAACGTAATTCTCCGTCCGATATGCCAGGATTACCTCCTTCCGACAATCGCGTATATAGGCGGACCGTCGGAAGTGGCTTATTTCGGTCAGTTCAGAGAAGTGTATGAATTTTATGGTTTGAAGATGCCCGTGATTTTTCCCAGAACGTCCGTTACGGTTCTTGAGGGAAAGGTGGAGAGTTTTCTTGAAAAGTACGATATAAGTTTTGACGAACTCTTCGATGAGGAAGTAGTTTCTAAAAAACTTTTGGGCAAGGTCAACGAAATTAACGTGGATGAAATATTTGCGAACTTTACAGACGAACTGAACGCGCTGATTTATACGTACGGTAATGAACTTGATAAGGTAGATAAAAATCTTGTTCAAGCGCTGAAGAACAAATACGACAAGTTCATCGAGAATATAGGATTCCTGAAACCGAAATTCGTTGATTCGCAAGTGAAACAGAATGATACTACAGGGAAAAAACTCGCTTCGGTTCTGGAAAGCGTTTACCCCCAGGGGACGCTTCAGGAAAGATATTTCAACATAACATATTATTTGAACAAATACGGCTTCGATTTTATCAGGGAATTGTCAAATACGATAGAAGTAAAGAAACATTTTCATCAGGTAATCAGCGTGAGCATTAAAAAAGATATTGAACAACCCGCGCTTTTCGATAACAGCATCCGATAATTTGCCGGAGAAACTGAAAATATTGGCGGTACGTTTGTCATCGCTCGGCGATATTATTTTAACGTATCCCTTCGTTAACGAAATCAAAAGACTTTATCCCGGCTCCGAACTTGTTTTCCTTACTAAAGAACAGTATGCGGAAGCCGCGGAAATGCATCCCGGTATCGATAAGATTTTTATATACAACGCGGAAAGCAGGAAGGCAATTGCAGATTACGGGTTCGATGTCATTTTCGACCTGCACAGAAACCAGAGAACACTTAAACTGCTTTCATCAGCGGGAACCCGCGTAATAAGGGTAAAGAAAGACTCGGTAAAAAAGATAGTCCTCGCTGCTTTCAAGGTTAACCTACTTAAAGATTACGCTCCGGTTTACAGAAGATACCTGAACGCCTTGAAAGAATACAACAGCGCCGCGTCGGATGAATACACGGGAACCCCGGGTCTTTTGTCAGGCGAAAGCCGTATAAACGGCAGGTACATTCTTGTTTCGCCTTCGTCGAAGCATTTCACGAAAAGATATCCGGCGGACAGGATGCTGAACCTCGTCAGGAATGTGAAGACGGCAATCGTTCTTACGGGTGATTCGAATGAAACGGATATTGATGTATGTTCGTATCTCGAAAAAAATCTTAATAATGCGGTAAACCTCTGCGGCAAGACCGGATTGAAGGAACTCGCGAGCCTTATAAGGAACGCTGAACTGGTTATCTGCAACGACAGCGGAGTGCTGCATCTGGCGGAAACTCTCGGAAAAAAAACGTTCGTGTTTTTCGGCAGCACGGTGAAGGAATTCGGCTTTTATCCGCAACTCAATACAACTGTCGTGATGGAAAATAATAATCTCGATTGCAGGCCCTGCACCCATATCGGCCGGTCCGATTGCCCGAAGAAACACTTCAGGTGCATGCTGGATATCGATACAACACCGCTGGAAACGGAATTATTAAATTATTGATATGAAAATATTTTTAAAGAAGAACGAAGAACGGCGTCTTAAAATTGGTCATCAGTGGATTTTCTCGAACGAGATAGAAAATGTCGAGGGCGAAATAATTGACGGCGGCGTCGCCGAATTATACTCGAACAGAAACGCGTTTCTCGGTAAAGGGTTTTACAACAAACACTCGCTGATAGCCGTCAGGTTTCTTACGGGAGGTGAAGAGAATATTGACAGGGAATTTTTTAAAAAAAGGATAAAGACCGCCGAGCAGAGAAGGCTGAAGATTTATCCGGAAAGAAAATCTTTCAGGCTATGCAACAGCGAATCGGATTTCCTGCCCGGTCTTATTATCGACAGATACGGCGATATGTATTCTCTTCAGATATTCTCAAAAGGAATGGAGTTGTTCAAGGACGACGTATGCGGGATACTAAAGGAATTGGGAGCAGTGTCAATTGCGGAAAAGAACGATAATGAACTGCGCACGCTTGAAGGACTCGACAAAAAAGAAGGGATGCTCCTCGGGACCGAATCATCCGCTGAAGTGGAAATTGATTCGATTAAATACAACATAGATTTGCTGAAAGGCCAGAAGACGGGCTTCTATCTCGATCAGGCTTTTAACAGGATGAAAATCAGAAATTATGTTTCGGAGAATTCGAGAGTGCTTGACCTGTTCTGCAACGAGGGGGGTTTTTCACTAAACGCGGCGTATGCGGGCTGCAGGGACGTTACGGGCATAGACTCGTCGGAGCATTCAATATTGTCCGCGGAGAAGAACGCTGCATCGAACGGATTCGGTTCGATAAAATTCGAATGCTGCGACGTGTTCGATTATTTTGACAGAGTGTTTCAGACGAAAGACAGGTTCAACCTTATTATTCTTGACCCGCCCTCATTCACTAAGTCGAGAAAGAACGTTCCCTCGGCAGTGAAGGGTTATACGGAACTGAATTATAAGGCGATGAAACTGCTTCACAGGAATTCGTATCTTTTCACGTACAGTTGTTCGCATCATATATCCGAAAAACAATTCGAGGAAATTCTTGTAAAAGCAGGCGACCTTTCGGGAAGAAGAATTCAGATAATAGACTTCGCGAACTGCTCTTACGACCATCCGCTGCTTCCGCAAATGCCCGAAACAAAATATTTGAAGGGATATATACTAAACGTAAACTAATTAAACAATATGAATACTGCGATTAAATTCTTAAGCACAATTCTAATGATTATTCTGATGAGCGGCATATCGGATGCCCAGAAAAAATATGAGTACAGAACATACGAAAACGATCCTCTTGGAACGAGAATATATAAACTCGATAACGGACTGACGGTTTTCTTATCAGTCAACAGGGACGAACCGCGCATCGCTACGCGGATAGCCGTAAAAGCGGGAAGTAAGAATGATCCCGCCGATGCAACGGGTCTCGCGCACTATCTCGAACACATGCTGTTCAAGGGAACTGATGTTTTCGGCTCGAAGGATTTCGGAACGGAAGGTAAACTTATTAACGAAATTATCGATTTGTATGAGCAGCACAGGTCCGCCACCGACCCGGACGAAAGAAAAATGATATATCGCAAGATTGATTCGGTTTCATACGTTGCTTCGGGATACGCGATACCGAACGAGTACGACAAGATGCTGTCGTCAATCGGCGCGACAGGCACTAACGCGTACACCTCGTCCGAGCAGACGGTTTACGTTAACGAAATACCCTCCAATCAGTTCGCAAAGTGGCTGGAAATTGAATCGGAAAGGTTTCGTCAGCCGATAATGCGCCTTTTCCACACTGAACTCGAAGTCGTTTATGAAGAAAAGAACCGTTCGATGGATAACGGTTTTTCGAAGGCATTCGAAAATCTTTACGCGGGTCTTTTTCAGAAGCACTCTTACGGTACACAGACTACAATCGGTACTGTCGAACACCTTAAGAATCCTTCATTGAAAAAGGTTATTGATTATTACAAAACATATTACGTTCCGAACAACATGGCGATTATGCTCGCGGGTGATTTCGATCCCGATAAGGCAATCGAGATGATAGACGGCGCATTCGGAAAAATGCAGCCGAAGGACGTGCCTGTATTTATTCCGCCTGTAGAAGACCCCATAACCTCTCCGATTGAGAAAACAGTGTATTCGCCGGAATCAGAAAACCTTTTTATAGGATTCAGATTCCCGTCGGCTTCAACGGATGAAATGGATTTACTGAACATGACCGCCGCGATATTGTATAACGGCTCGGCCGGACTCATCGACCTTAATATAATGAGACAGCAGAAAGCGCTGAACGCATCGGCGAGCGTCGACGGAATGAAGGACTATTCCGCGTTTATTCTGTCTGGCAGCCCGAGAGAAGGGCAGTCACTCGAGGAACTTAGAGACCTCCTTCTTTCTCAAATTGAAGTTGTTAAGAAAGGGGAGTTTCCGGATTGGTACACCAAAGCGGTTGTAAACAATTACAAATCGACACTGACGAGAATGTATCAGAACAACAATTCGAGAGTGAGCGCGTTCGTAAAGTCGTTCACGACTGATATTCCGTGGGATAAGTATATCGGCAACGCAGACAGGTATTCGAAGATAACAAAGAGCGATATCGTAAATTTCGCTAACAAGTATTTCGGGAATAATTACGTTATCGTTTTTAAGAGGACAGGAGAAGATAAGGGCGTTCAGAAAATAATAAAGCCCGAAATCACTCCCGTTCAGGTAAACCGCGATTCGGAATCCGGATTTCTTAAAAAAATAACAGCGGAACAGGTCGAAGACATACAGCCGAAATTCCTTGATTTCAAAAAGGAAATCAGCGAATCAATCGTTAAACCTATGGTTCCGCTTTACTCGCTGAAGAACACCGAGAATGATTTGTTCGAACTTTCGTTCATATACGAATTCGGAAACAACGCGGATAAGAGAATTTCTACGGCACTGAACTATTTAAAACTCCTCGGCACCAGGAGCAAAACATCCGCCGATATAAGCCTGGAGTTTTTCAGGCTTGGCTGCTCTTACAACGCTGTCCAGAACGGAGACAGAATCACGATAACGCTTTCAGGTCTGAACGAGTATTTCAAGCCGTCGCTTGCTTTGCTTATGGAACTGCTGTATGATGTTCAGCCTGATGCGAAGGCGTATGAAAATCTCGTCGCGGATATGCTTAAAAGCAGGGCAAACGCTAAACTGTCGAAGAATACAATTCTGCGTTCTGCTCTTTTGAATTACGGTATGTACGGTCCCGAATCCCCGTTCACGAACATTCTTTCGGAGAGCGAACTTAAAAACTTGAATCCGTCGGACCTGACGGATATTATTCATTCACTCCGGAATTACTATCACTCTATAACGTATTACGGTCCCGACAGCGGTGATAAACTCGAAAACGCAATAAGGAATTTTTACAGAACTAAGGACATGCCGAGAGATATTCCAAAAAACAAGAAGTTTGAGGAATTGCCGACGGAAGAGAATAAAATTTACTTTGTCGATTACAGGATGAAGCAGGTTGAAATAATGTTCATCAACAGAAATGAAATGTTTTCTGCGGCGAATATTCCGATTATTAAAATGTACAACGAATATTTCGGCAGCGGAATGTCGTCAATTGTTTTTCAGGACCTTCGCGAAGCGAAGGCGCTTGCGTATTCGGTAAATTCTGTTTATACGGTGCCTGAAAAAGCGGACAAGCATCATTACATAATCTCTTACATTGGCACGCAGTCGGATAAACTCGGCGAGGCGATGAACGGATTCACGGAACTTCTCAACCGCATTCCTCTTACTGAAGTGAACTTCAACTCCGCTAAAGAGGGAGTTTTGAAAAACATTCAAACCGAGAGGATAACCCGAAGCGGAATTCTGAGAACATTTCTCGCGAACAGGAATCAGGGAATTGATTATGACATTAGAAGGGACATTTACGACAAGGTTCCCGGATTCACGCTCGACGACATAAGAAAATTTAATGAGAATAATGTTAAAGGAAAGAAGTACGTTTATCTCCTGATAGGTGACAGGAGCAAACTGGATTTTGAACTTCTTCAGAAGTTCGGCAAGGTTGAAACCCTTACTCCGGAACAAATTTTCGGATATTAATGGAAATCATAGACAAAATATTCGGACTTTGCGTAAAAGCCCTTCATACTGCCGCTGACCTTACTGGGACGTCGTATGAATTCGTCAACGTGATGTTATTCTGCGTTCTTGGTCCGTTGGTGTTATTGATATTTATATTCAGGGTCTACAGCCTGAAAAAGGAAATGAACAAATACAAGGGGCTTTACGAAAAGTTCGTCAGGGATGACATAGACAACAGGGAATGAAGAATAGCCTGCAGCCTCGAGACTGCAGGCATTTTCATCAATAATTCTTGTTGTATATCTCAAAATATGACTGGGGATGCCAGCATGCGGGACAGGCCTTGGGTGGTTCGTTCCCAACGTGTATGTGTCCGCAGTTCCTGCAAATCCAAATCGTGCTTTCGCCGCGCTTGAACACTTTCTCGTCCTTAATGTTTTTTAGAAGCGTCTTGTATCTATCCTCGTGCTTCTTTTCAATTTCCGCGACACGTTCGAATAATCTTGCGATGGCGTCAAATCCTTCTTCCTTCGCCGTCTTCGCGAACGACGGATACATTTCCGTCCATTCGTAGTATTCACCGCCTGCCGCGGCTTCAAGGTTTTCAATCGTCGTTCCGATGCCGTTCAACTGCTTGAACCACATCTTCGCGTGTTCCTTTTCGTTGTTCGCAGTCTCTTCGAAGAAAGCGGCTATCTGTTCGTAGCCTTCCTTCTTCGCAGCCGAAGCGTAATACGTGTACTTGTTTCTTGCCTGCGATTCTCCCGCAAATGCGGCAAGGAGATTCTGTTCCGTCTTGGTTCCTTTAAGTTCCTTCATAAATGAGTGATTAAGTTGTTTGAAATTAGATACAAAAAAGAATTTTTAAAATGAATAAATTTTTCTAACACGGTAAATTATGAAACATTAAATACGTGTTTTATGAACGTGCAAATACATATATTGTATTAAAATAAAAACCCTTATGAGAATTATTTTTCTGTTCCTCATCCTGGCATCCGCGCTTCTTGTCAGTTCCTGCAGCAACGATACAGTTAGCAGTTCCGAAACAAAAGATAGTTATACTGTAAACACTGTTAACGACACTACAACCGTTACTTTTGAAATTGTCGGTCTTAAAATCTCCGATAAAAGAACTAACATGCTGAACAACGCTGCTTCACGCTTCAGCACGAGAATAAAACTCGAATCGATTTCAGAGGGAAGTTTCATCTTCAACGTTTATCAGGACGTTACACTCTGCTCGACGATGAAGGTGACGAAAGTTGTTGATACGACCACTTACTCTAACGGAAAAGTATCAAGCATATCCTTCATACCCGATAATTTCACGGGGAAGGGAACAATCGTGGTTAAAGGGAAGGACTAATCCGGTCGCCAACAGTTTTGTACGGTTAAACCCGGTTCTTCCTGAAAATATTTTATTGTTTGAATCACGCCGTTTCCGAATTTAGTTTCGGGAGCGAACCCGGCATTTTAATCGGTTTTTAAAAAACAAGCCGAGTGTCCAAATCATTTCTCCCGTCGAATGTTTCATAAAAGTGTTTTTATTACTTCTTCGCTTATGCACCGGACATCGGTCTTAACTCTTTATAAAATGTGATTTTCATAATTATTACTCTTTCAGCAAAGTCATACACACGGAACGATTTTACAATTTCTTAATACAGATTGTATTTCATAATACATATT
>DATMXZ010000383.1:0-6930 GCA_035561235.1 Ignavibacteria bacterium | reverse complement strand
ATTTTTCCTCTAAGTCATTTTTCACCTTAATAAAAGTCAATAACAATTTGATTTTCACATAAAAATCGTGCAAGGAATAATTAATAAATAGAGTCTCGCTGCTGCTTTATCTGTATAGAATATTATTATCGAACTTTTCTCCGTTCTATTTGAGGAATTATGCCTGCACGGACGCAATGCTTGAATCATTTTCAAAAACAATTATTTTACTTTACCCTAATCAAGTATTCAAGCGTGGGACCTTCCATGAACAAACTTTATATTATTACCGTTAAACGGAATTTGAATTAATCATCAGGAATGCCGTGTTCGAGAACAAAGGAAAGATTATATGTTTTAATTAAATCGCCGAGGTTTCCGCGTAATCCGGTTTAATAAATTTTAAAACAGGTCCGGCTCAATTGAACCTTAATCCGCATAAAGTATGATATCCGGGAATACTGATTTACAAATTCGTCAGCACGCCGGTTCCAAGGAGTATTAGTATTGCCGCCGCAAGTACGATTCTGTAAATTATGAAGAGCATATTGCTTCTCGTTTTCAGATAGTTAAGAAGAAAAGCGATTGATATGTATCCGACTATGCCTGACACGACAGTAGCGACTATGAGACTAATCGTATTTTCATTCAGAAGCGCCTCGCGCTCGCTGTAGAGTTCGTAAACGCCGCTCAGAAAAACGGCGGGAATGCTTAGCAGGAATGAGAACCGCGCCGCCGTGTCACGCTTGAGCCCGCAGAAAAGCCCCGCTGTTATCGTAACACCGCTTCGCGAACTTCCCGGAATCAGAGCGACTGCCTGAGCGAATCCGATTATTATGCCGTCAAGAACGGATATCTGCTCGAACTCTTTCTTTCTCGAAGCCGCTTTTTCCGCAATGAAAAGAAGAACGGCAAGCCCGATGAGAGAAGCGCAAATCACGTACAGCCCCCTGAAATCGGATTCGATGTATTTCTTAAGAACCAATCCGAATATGGAAATCGGAATCGTGCCGAGGATTATGAGAATTGAAATTCTGGCGTAAGGGTCGGAGAAGTCGCGTTTTTTCAGCGCGCCGAAGAAACCGAGAATAAGGTTAGCGATATCCTTCCTGAAGTACACGAATGTCGCGATGAGCGTGCCGATTTGAATCACTGCCGTGAACGCCGCGCCCGGGTCGCCCCAGTTAAGTAGAGCGGGAACGACGCGTATGTGCGCCGTGCTGCTGACGGGAATGAATTCAGTTAATCCCTGAATGATGCCGTAAACTATTGCCTCGATTATTTTCTGCATAATTAAAATATAAAAAATTCTACACCGAGCTGTAAACCGAATGATAAACCGCTCAAGTTTACCCTTCCGCCCGACTTGTTGAAAAGTTCGTCGCCGTTTGAATCTTTAAGCCCCGATTCGAAAACGTTGAGTATATTCCCGTTAAGGTAAACCGCCATGCTGTTACCAATCTGAAGGTCGAATGTCCCTTCCGCTTTTATTCCGAGCCCCGTCGAAGTATAGTCCGACTCGAGACTTCCGTAAGATTTTGTCAAAGAGGAGAAAACCCCTCCTCCTCCGATTCCCAGTTTGAAGTACGCGTATTCCATCGGGAACAGGTAATTGACCGACGCGAACAGCCTGTGCCCCGATGAATTAAAAGAGTATTCGGGATAATAATCGCTCTTGTTGCTCTTAAGAAAATACGAGTACTCCGCTTTCAATGAAAAATCCCTGTGAATCTGCCTTTCCGCCGAAATGAAAAAATCGAATCCCGAACGGAACTCCGACAGTTTCAGGTTATCGTTGAGGAAATTGTAATTCGGAAGTTCATATCCGATGTAATCGTCGAGAGATTTGTTCTTCACGTAATTCACGCCCATTCCGAAAGCAATGGAAGTGTAATGCCTGTTCAGATTCTGTTCGGCGAATGACCTGTGTTTAACCGTCTGCGCGTCCGCGGCGTTCGCGGACAGGATTACAGCAGCGGCAAGTACCGCAAAAAATTTTCTATATGCTGTTTTTTTCAAATGCCGTTTGGTTTAAGCGTCTATGTTAGCGTACTTCGCGTTGTCTTCTATGAACTTACGCCTCGGCTCGACCTCTTCGCCCATAAGTATTTTGAACAACTTATCGGCGGCGAGCGCGTTTTCGTTCGTTACCTGAAGTACCGTTCTCGTTTCGGGATTCATCGTAGTCGCCCATAACTGTTCGGGATTCATTTCACCGAGACCTTTGAATCTCGATATAGTAACTTTCGAGCCTGTTTCCGTTCCCGATGATTCTCCGCCTTCGTGCACGATTGATTTCTTATCAACTTTAAGTGATTTCAGTTTTTCGTCCCTGTCGTCGTCATCGTAAGCGTACATTTCCGTCTTTCCTTTTTTAATCTTGTAAAGCGGCGGCTGAGCGATGTACAACTTTCCCGTGTCAATAATGGGTTTCATATGCCTGTAGAAGAACGTGAGAAGCAGCGTTCTGATATGCGAGCCGTCAACGTCGGCGTCGCACATCACGATTATCTTGTCATATCTTGCTTTCGTTATGTCGAAGTCTTCCGTATCGCCGAGTCCCGTTCCAATCGCAGTAACCATAGTTCTTATTTCGTCGTTCTCGTAAATCTTGTTCTTTCTGGCTTTCTCGACATTGAGGATCTTTCCTTTCAAAGGAAGTATAGCCTGAAACCTTCTGTCGCGCCCCTGCTTGGCGGAACCGCCCGCGGAGTCACCCTCGACGAGATAGAGTTCGCAAAGCGACGGATCGGTTATGGAGCAGTCGGCGAGTTTTCCGGGCAGTCCGGAAATTTCAAGCGCGTTCTTGCGTCTGGCGAGTTCGCGCGCGTGTCTCGCGGCTTCTCTCGCTTCGGCGGCTCTCACGCATTTTTCTATTATGCGTTTCGCGACCGATGGATTTTCCTCGAGATATTCTCCGAGTTGCTCGCCAGTTATTGACTGGACGATGCCCTTAACTTCGCTGTTGCCGAGTTTAGTCTTCGTCTGTCCTTCGAACTGCGGCTCGGGGACTTTCGTGCTTAGCACGCAGGTCAATCCTTCGCGGAAGTCGTCGCCGGTCAGGTTGAGTTTCTCGTTCTTTATCAAGCCGTTCTTGAGCCCGTAGTTGTTGAGCGTTCTGGTGAGCGCCGACTTGAATCCTTCAAGATGCGTGCCGCCTTCAATCGTGTTTATGTTGTTGACGAATGAAAGAATGTCATCGCTGTACGAGTCGTTGTATTCGAACGCTATCTCGACCTGAATGCCTTCTTTCTCGCCTGATATGAATACCGGTTTTGCCGAGAGAACTTTTTCGTTCTCATCCAGATATTTCACGAAATCAACAAGACCGCCCTTGAATTTAAACTCTTCGGACTTGCCCGTTCTTTCGTCCTTTACTATTATCAGGAGGTCCTTGTTAAGGTAAGCGAGTTCGCGGAGCCTGTCTTCGAGAGTTTCAAACTTGAATACTCTGTTCTTGAAAATCTCGCCGTCGGGCATAAATGTAGTCCGTGTTCCCGTTTTCTGTTTCACCTTGCCGGTTTCCTTAACGGGTTTTTCGGGCACGCCCTTTTTATATTTCTGATAAAATATTTTTCCGTCCCTGTAAACTTCCACTTCGAGGTATTCGCTGAGCGCGTTCACGACGGAAACACCGACTCCGTGAAGACCGCCCGATACCTTGTAAGTGTCGCGGTTAAACTTGCCGCCCGCGTTCAACTGCGTCATTACCACCTGAAGCGTGGATACTTTTTCCGTGGGGTGCGGACCCGTGGGGATGCCCCTTCCGTTATCCTCGACGGTAACCGAGCCGTCCTTGTTTATTGTCAGCGTTATCCTGTCGCAGAATCCCGCGAGCGCTTCGTCTATCGAGTTGTCAACCACCTCATAAACCAGGTGGTGAAGCCCGCGCGACGAAATGTCGCCTATGTACATAGCGGGTCTCTTGCGGACGTGTTCGAGTCCTTTCAGAACCTGTATGTCTTTTTCGGTGTATGTTTCGGCACCGTTGTTCTTGTTATTCTTTGCCATTTTATATTTTACGATTTATACAAATACTATGTCTTTTATAACCTTTCTGTTTTTCACGTGCTGAAGATTCGCGTTAAGTTTTTTGAGTATCTCTTCCTTCCTCGCCGCGAGTTCGTGCCTCCAGACGGAATTCTCGACCCTTACCATCAGTTTGTTCTTCTTTATACCCGCGGGCACGGCGAACTTCGAAATTGTTTCGCCCACGCATTCATTCCACACTTCGATTATCTTTATCTCGCTCATCCTGTCCTCTATGCCGAGAATCTCCCTGAATGAATCTACTTCATCCTCGAGACAGGTCATCCTGTTAGAGCGCGTTCTTGTATCTATTCTCTTATTCAACTTTACCGTTTACGACTTTAAAAATTGAGATTTCGTCTTTAGCGTAAAACCCTTTCAATTCTTTCAGGTAACTTTTATCCGTCGTCGTGAGAAAAATCTGACCGAATTCCTTCAGGTGCGAAACGATTTTCGAAACGCGTGTCGAATCGAGTTCCGAGAGCAAATCGTCAAGAAGCAGCACAGGTCTGTTTCCCAGCGAATCCTTTATGAAATGGTATTCAGCCAGTTTCAGCGCGATTACAAAAGTCTTGTGCTCGCCCTGCGAGGCGAAATTCTTAATGTCGAATTCGACAATCTTTCCGCCGTGATTCTTTCCGAGCCTGAAAATGTAATCGTCCCTGTGCGGACCGACAACGCTCATTCCTCTCGCGGATTCCTCAGCGGATTTTTCCGCGATTTTTATTTCGAGCAAACTCGAAATTTCTTCGGGTGTCTTTTCCGCGTATTCACCGTTTCCGAATATTTCGGAGTAATACGAAATTCCCGGCTCTTCGTCCGAGTTCGTCAGGTACCTGAAACTTTCCCTGAAGTACGGTATGAACTTTTTCAGGAGCGCGAACCTCCTGAAAAGAATGTCCGAAGAATATTCAATCAGTTTCTCGTTATAGGAATTCAGAAGATGCCTGAAATCCTTTCCCGGCATCGGTTCCCCGTTGAGCCTGCTTTTCAGCAGTGCGTTCTTCTGTTTCAGCGCCCGCGTGAAATTTTTGAGAAGGTCGAGATAGACCCTGCTTGTCTGCGCGAGAAGTATGTCAAAGAATTTCCTTCTCTCCGAAGGATTACCGTACGTTATGTTCAGGCTGTGCGGCGACAGAAACACGACGGGAAATTTTCCGAATATTTCGGACGACCATCTCGTCGTCTTTTCCCCGTTGAGATGAAAGACTTTCTTTTTCGCCGGAGAGTCGTAATTAAGGCTTACTTCATACGTGTTTCCGAGTTCGTTTTCGTACGTGCCGGAAACCGCAAACCCGTCGGACTCAAACCTGACGCAATCGCTCTCCGTTGAATTCAGGAAACTTTTTCCGAACGAAATGAATGATACCGCTTCGAGAATATTTGTCTTGCCTTCTCCGTTATTGCCGTGAATGTAGTTGAAACTACTATTGAAGCCTATGTCCTGAACTGCGTAATTCCTGAAATTATTTAGATTGATTTTTCTTAACAGCAATTCCTTATTCTATTTAACCGACCCTTACAGGCATAATTAATTCCATGTATTCCTCTCCCGAGTCCGCGCCCACGGGAAGTATAATCGACGCCTTCGAAGGCGAACTGAACGTTATTACGATGTCGTCCGTCTCAATCTGCGTGAGGCATTCGAGCAGGTACGTTACGTTGAACGCAATCGCGAACGTATCGGCTATCTCATCTCCCGCGTTTGTCTTGAAATCGCAGTCGAGAGTCTCTTCGCCCTCGCCGCCGATTTCGGGATTGTCTGACTTAATCGTAAGTTCGTTGTCGGTGATTTCGAACTTCACCCTCATAGTTACCTTGTCCGTGAAAATCGAAGCCCTGCGCAGCGCGCTTAAAATCTCGTAACGGTTTATAAGAAGTTTCTTGTCGTTGTCTTTCGGAATTACGGATTCATAGTTCGGGAAAGTGTCGTCTATCAGTTTCGAATAAACAAGAACTCCGTCGAACGTGAACTTTATCATAACGTCGTCGAATTCGATTTTAACCTTTCCGTCGGTTATTAGTTTCGCTATTAGGTCAACCGTTTTAATCGGAAGAATGAAGTTGTCGTCCTTTCCGTTTTCCTGAGTGAATTCGTTCGTGATAACCTTGCTAAGCCTGAACCCGTCCGTCGCGACGAAGCGCAGTTCGCTCTTGCGCAGGTCCATAAAGACTCCCGCCATGTTGCGCCTTATCTCGTCGTTCTTCACCGAATGCTTAACCTTCTGGAGGAACCTTCTGAGCATGTGCCCTTCCATCTCGAGTTTCGCGAGTTCCTCACGGTCGTCGGGAAGGGGATAGTCGTCAACGGGCTCACCGAAGAACTGGTATTTTCCGTTCTTCGAGTTTATCGTGATTTTATGCTTGTCGTTTGATGCGAATTTGATTTTAATCTTGTCCGCCGATTTCTTGAACAACTTGTCGGCATCACTCCGTAGTTTTTTCATCGCTTCCGAAAACGCGTTGAATGCTTCCTGCAGGTCTTCGCGGCTTCCCGTTTTTTCTTTCATATCAGAAAGCGCCTGATCGAGCGGAGCGAATGAATCGTTCGGCATCGTTCCCTTGTATATCAACATTCCTGCTCCGTTGTCGTACCTCGTGTTCATGTCGGCGAGTTCGGGAAGTACCGATTCGCCGAGAAGTGCGCCGTACAAGTCCTGATTGAAAGGCGACTTTGAAATAACGGATTCGGATTTTATTATTAATGCTTTCAACAAATCAAGTAATTTTCTTGCTGGCACGGCAACGGTACCGTTCTCCGTTCCCTCCACTTCAATGCCGGTCTTAATAAACGCCTCGAGGTCGGTAGAAACCATGCTGAGATTGTTTCCTTCGAGGTTGAAATATATGTTCGTGAGTATCGGTAATGTGGAATGTGACGACCCGGGAACAACATAATTTAGTTTATTTACCGCATTGAAA
>DATMXZ010000382.1:0-2279 GCA_035561235.1 Ignavibacteria bacterium | reverse complement strand
CTTTAACGATAAGCGGAACTAAATACTTGCCGTGTAAAGTTAAAGTTTTTAAACAGAGATTTTATGAGCGAGATAATAAGCATCGGCAAAGTCTCGGATATAAGTGAAGATTACAGAAATACGCCTATAGGAGATTTGCTGGAATATCACAATTTGGAAAAAAAGTTCGAGACATACGAAAAGGCGGAAATTCTTATTGGAATGTGCATGGACAACAGGAAGCACCTTCACATCCCCGATAATTTCGCATTTATAATCAGAGCGGGCGGAGCAAATCTGCGTTACAGCGAATTCAAGGTTTCGTACGCCATAGCAATAGGCGGTGTCAGGCACATAGCGTTGATAGGACACACGAACTGCGGAATGGTAAATCTCGAATCCAGAAAGAATGATTTTATAGACGGACTTGTAAAGAACGCAGGATGGGATGTTGGAAAGGCAAAAGAACATTTTGAAAATAACGCGGCGAAATTCGAGATAGGAAACGAGGTAGAATTCATAAAAAGCGAAACGATACGTCTTCGCGAACAATACAGGGGTGTAATCGTCGCCCCGCTTCTGTATCGGGTAGAAGACAACAAACTGTACCAAATAAAGGAGTAATTCGAAATTAATCATTCAACATTTATGATTAAAAAGATATTTTCAGTGCAGGAGCACAGCATTCAGGTATCCGTATCCCTGCTGATAATGAGGGTGATAATCGGCGCGGCATTCATGTTTCACGGATGGAGTAAA
The DNA here is from genome assembly GCA_035561235.1 of Ignavibacteria bacterium. GTDB lineage: Bacteria > Bacteroidota > Ignavibacteria > Tepidaquicellales > Tepidaquicellaceae > CAIKZJ01. The sequence continues at coordinate 1,541 of DATMXZ010000382.1, read as the reverse complement.
ATTCAAAATCCTGCGGGCTGGCTTCCCGAAGGCGGACCTATGCCAATTTCACCATTCTTTCAGGCACTCGCCGCAATTTCCGAGTTCTGCGGCGGCGCGGCTATGATACTTGGATTTTTGAATCCTCTGGCGAATTTCGGTATCAGCGTAACGATGTTAACAGCAACGTATTTCCACATGGTCGTCAGAAAAGATCCGTTCGTAAGCATGAAGGGCGGTCCCTCTTACGAACTTGCACTTGTGTTTCTCGGGTTCGCCGTAATGCTCTTATTGACGGGACCGGGAAAACTATCGGTTGACAGGTTGATATTCGGAATGCGGACGGGAAAGAAAAAGGATGAAAAAATAAACGGTGCATGAGTGAAGCGTAGAACTGAAATGAGTGTACCATGACTAAAGCAAATCAACAGAATACGGTACAGCAAATATCAATAAAAGACTCTGCCGAATATTGGCAGAGTCTTTTGAAACTGATAACTACTTAACGAGCATCATTTTCTTTGTTTCGGTAAAACTTCCTGAAGTAAGTTTGTAAAAATAAATCCCGCTTGATAAACCGCTGCCTTCGAATCCCGCGTTATACGCTCCCGCTTTCAGCAAGCAGTTGCATAATGTTCTGACCTCATTGCCAAGCAAATCGTAAACTTTCAGTGTTGTAAATTCATCTTTGGGAATCGTGAATTTTATGTTCGTTGTAGGATTGAAAGGATTCGGAAAATTCTGAAGTAAATTAAAACCTTCGGCTATTTCTCCGTTATGTTTTACGCTTGTTACAATACCGCTCTTCGCGGTTTGAAGCACAAAACATTGAGAATTCAAGACACCGCCCGGAGTTCCGAAGAAAACGAACGTTCCGATTTCAATGTTGTTAGCATTCCAGCCCGCGTCAAGGGTTGTCGTGAACGTTTTATTTTTAACCGTTCCGCTTGCCCAGGTTCCCGTGGATAGAGTATCTCCGATTGCGCCTTTAAGCAGAGTTCTAACTACATATTTATGGACATAATTCTGAACAGGCGAACCGGGAACGCAGGAAGAATAACAGTTCTGATATGAAATCAGATTACTCTCCGTTAAGGCGCAGTTTATTATGGTCAGTGTATCAATATTGCGCAACGCGGTTGCAGTTACATTTACAGTTAACTGCCTTGTTGCGGGTACGTAACTATGGGTAAACGAAAGACTTATCGGAGGAACAAGATTCACCTGATTAGTCACAGCTCCCTGCCAGTAAGCCCTGTTAAGATTACCCTCGCGTCTGCCGAAACAGGCTCTCGGATATGCAGTATAACCCAATAGACTTATGATATTGCTACCGTTGAAGACAGTCCAGGGGTCAGATCCGCCTCCGTGATATTCAAGAACAAGCATTGATGGGTTGGCTGTCAGCAGGTCTTCGAGTATGGCGTGACCGCACGGGCAATACCCGCACCACGCGCCTGTACAGCCTTCAAACAATATCCTGTTTGTATTTTGAGAATAAGAGACACCCGAGAAAATGAATACCGCAAAAAGTATTAAAATTATTTTTTTCATAGCAAATG
>DATMXZ010000381.1:0-6002 GCA_035561235.1 Ignavibacteria bacterium | reverse complement strand
TTCAAATTTGCATTTAGAGTAACAGTCTCCGCACTTGATGCAAAGTGACTGGTCTATGAAATGCGGCATCTTCTTTTCGCCCGAAATTGCTTTTGTCGGGCATCCGCGCTTGCAAACCATGCAACCCGTGCACTTGTCTTCAATAATTTCATATGTGAGAAGTTTCTTGCAGTTTAGCGCGGGGCATTTTTTATCCCTTATGTGCGCTTCATATTCGTCCCTGAAATATTTTATAGTAGTAAGTACGGGATTCGGAGCCGTCTGTCCGAGCCCGCAAAGCGAGCCGTCTTTAATCTGGTAAGCGAGTTCTTCGAGTTTCTCGATATCGCCGTCCCTGCCTTCGCCTTCCGTGATTCTCGTGAGAATTTCAAGCATTCTTTTCGTTCCTACTCTGCAGAACGTGCACTTGCCGCAGGACTCCTTGCAGGTGAATTCCAGAAAGAATCTCGCGATATCGACCATGCAGGTTGTTTCGTCCATCACGACCATACCGCCCGAGCCCATAATCGCGCCCGTTGCGTTCACTGAATCATAATCAACTATCGTGTGAGAAAGATATTCGGGAATACATCCGCCCGAAGGACCGCCCAACTGAACGGCTTTAAACTTCTTATCGTCAATTATCCCTCCGCCGAGTTTATAAATAATATCTTTAATTGTTATGCCCATCGGCACTTCAACGAGTCCGCCGTTCTTGATTTTTCCCGTGAGGGCGAACACCTTCGTGCCTTTACTCTTTTCCGTACCGTACTTCGCGTATTCCTTCGCGCCGTTAGTAATTATCCAGGGTATATTCGCGTAAGTTTCCACGTTGTTTATATTTGTGGGTTTACGCCACAGACCGGAGACCGCCGGGAACGGAGGTCTCTTTCTGGGCATTCCCCTTTCTCCTTCAACGGAAGCGATAAGCGCTGTTTCCTCGCCGCATACAAAAGCACCGGCGCCTTCTTTGATGTAAAGGTCGAAGTCAAAGCCTTCGATACCGAGAATGTCCTTGCCCAAATAACCTTTCTCACGCGCCTGTTTTATTGCGATGTTCAGGCGTTTGATTGCAAGAGGATATTCCGCGCGGCAGTAGATTACTCCGTCCGATGCGCCGATGGCATAAGCGCCGATTATCATTCCTTCGAGAACGGAATGAGGGTCGCCTTCGAGGACGGACCTGTCCATGAACGCTCCCGGGTCGCCTTCGTCGGCGTTGCATATCAGATATTTTTCTTTCGATCTGTTGTTATTGGCGAACTTCCATTTCAAGCCTGTCGGGAATCCGCCGCCGCCTCTTCCTCTAAGACCGGAGTCGAGAATGGATTTAATTACATCCTGCACACCGATTTTCTCGCCCGCGATTTTTTTAATTGCCTGATATCCGCCTCTGGATTCGTATTCGTCGATATTTTCAGGATCGATGTAACCGCAGTTTCTTAAAGCAATTTTTACCTGACCATCAAAATAATTATTGAATTTTGTCTCTATGACGTCCGATTTCACTATGTATTCGTTTACCGGAGTGAAATTCACGATATGTTTTTCCACGATTTCATCGGCTTTCTTAGCGTCCACCTCACCGTACATGTAAGAACCCGTTTCATCGATTATCTCCACGAGAGGCTCTTTGAAACACATACCTATGCAACTCGTTTTTTTCAGTTCAAAATCGAGGTTGTCCGCTTCCTTTATACGCTGAAGTTCTTCATAAACTTTTCCGGCGCCCGCCGCGATCCCGCAGCTTCCAAGTCCTACTATTACTTTTGTTTGTGCCATTTATATAAATACGGTTTTTAATTCTTTGATATATTTTCAGTTAAACTTTTTTTCTGATTCAGAGTTTCTTTTCTCTTAATTTCCTTAATAACTTCAACCGCCTTCTTTCCGCTGAGTTTACCGTACGTTTCATCCCCTATCATCATGACGGGAGCGAGCGAACAGCATCCGAGGCACGCCACGGTTTCAAGCGTGAACAGGTTATCGGGCGTCGTTTCACCGTCTTTCACTTCGAGAAAATTCTGGAGGTCTTCGGTTACGGCTTTCGCGTTCTGAACGTGGCAGGCTGTTCCGTGGCAGATTTTAATAATGTTCTTGCCGACGGGAGTAAGCCTGAACTGGGCATAGAAAGTCGCCACGCCGTACATATCGCTTACTTTAAGCCCCGCTTCCTTCGACAGAATCATCATTGCTTCCGCGGGAATATATCCGTAAAGACTCTGCGTTCCCTGAAGAAGCGGTATCAGATTTCCTTTCTTGCTCTTGTATTTCTTAATCAGGGGCTCGAGAAGTTTCAAATCAACTTTCGCCTCCGCCTTAAGGGCGGGTTCCTTTTTATTAATACGCGTTACTCTCATATAAATTAATTTTGTATAATTGTGAAATGATATAGAAGTAAATCTATTATCGATATTTAAAAATTTTTAAAAATGTTCAATTATTTTAGCCTGCCAGTTTTTTCTGAATCGCGTTCGCCGCTATTCTTCCCGCACCCATCGCTTCTATTACCGTTGCCGAACCTGTTACAATATCACCGCCAGCATAAACGAATTCCTTCGAAGTCTCGTTCGTTTCAGGATTAACCTCGACATAACCCCATTTATTTCTTTTTATATCCTGAGCGGTCTGGAAAAGCACGGGATTCGAGGATGTTCCGATTGCGACGACAGCCACGTCGCAGTCAATAATAAAATTTGAGCCTTCTATCGGAACGGGTCTTCTTCTTCCCGATGAATCGGGTTCTCCGAGTTTCATCCTTATACATTCCATTCCTTTCAGCAATCCCTGGTCGTTTCCGATATATCTCACGGGATTAGTCAGAAGCATGAACTTCACTCCTTCTTCCTCGGCGTGTCTGACTTCCTCGTGCCTTGCGGGCAGTTCCTGTCTCGAACGTCTATAAACGATTATTACTTCACTCGAGCCTGTTCTTATCGCCGTTCTTGCGGAATCCATCGCGACGTTCCCGCCGCCGATAACGACGACTCTGTTGCCGCGCGGTTTTGGAGTATCGTATTCCGGGAATTTGTACGCCTTCATCAGATTCATTCTTGTAAGATACTCGTTCGCGGAAAACACATTACCGAGAGTTTCTCCGGGAAGGTTCATGAAAACGGGGAGACCCGCGCCTACACCGATAAACACCGCGTCGAAATTCTGAAGGAGTTCGTCCATCTCGATTGTTTTTCCGATTACCGTATTCATTTCGATTCGCACGCCCATCTGTTTAAGGTAATCAATCTCGAAATTCACTATCGCTTTAGGAAGCCTGAATTCAGGTATGCCGTAAACGAGCACTCCGCCCGCTTCATGTAGCGCTTCGAAGATTGTAACTGAATAACCCTTCTGTATCAAATCCGCTGCGACCGTTAGACCCGCGGGACCCGAACCGACAACGGCGATTTTTTTGTTCAACCTAGCGGTGATCGTCGGAATTTTCACCAGTTCCATTTTTCTCTCGTAATCCGCGACAAACCTCTCGAGATTTCCAATCGCTACGGGTCTGTCTTTGATACCGAGAATGCACAGCGACTCGCACTGTGACTCCTGCGGGCAAACCCTTCCGCAAATCGCGGGTAGTATGTTTCTTTCTTTAATCTTCTTGGCGGCGTCGTCTATCTTTTCATCTCTGATAAGTTTTATGAAAGACGGTATGTCCACGTTAACAGGGCATCCGTTCACGCATTTTGGCTCTTTGCACTGCAGGCACCTTCCCGCTTCGAGTTGCGCGAGTTCCGTCGTATATCCGTAAGGCACTTCTCCGTGGTTAGCCACGCGCAGTTTCATATCCTGCTCGGGCATTTCCTGCCGGGGAATTTTAAGTTTTATCTTGTTCTCGTCGGCTTTTGTCAGACCGTGCCAGGTGCATCCGTGCTTCATGCACATATAGAACGGAAGGAGTCTCGAGAAAGCCGCTATTATTACTTCCGCCACGGGTGAACCGCAATCCCCGCAAGGCTTTTCGACAACTATTAAACTCTTTTTGCATCTCGGGCATAATAAATCTTCGAGCAGGTCGTCTTTGGCAATCTCCTTTGACGATTCGACATCGAACACATCCAGATAAGGGCTGAGTTTAAGGTCTATGTCTTCTCCTTTATAAACCGCTTTGAACTGGATATATTTCCTATCCTTTATCTCAACGTTAAAAGTATTTCTGCAATGAGGACAATAAGTGTTCAGATAAGACTTGAACTTAAGATATTTTACGTCTTCGAACATGCTTATTCAGATTTATTTAATGAAATTACCTTATTGATGCAAGAAGAGAGTCCTTCTCGTCTTTAAGATATATTGAATTTCTTTTATCGAGTTCGTCAAAATCAACTTTATGACCGTCAAAATCGGGACCATCAACACAGCAGAACTGCGTCTTATTGTCAACCGTAACTCTGCATCCGCCGCACATCCCCGTGCCGTCAATCATTACGGGATTGAGACTCACCATCGTAGGCACGTTGTACTTTTTCGTCAGGTTGCAGATATTTTTCATCATTATAATCGGACCGATTGCGTAAACGAGTTTAATATCATATCTCTCGTCGAGATATTTTTTCATCGGCTGCGTGACGAAACCTCTTTCTCCGAAACTTCCGTCATCGGTTGTAATGATGATTTCATCGCATATAGCAGACATTTCATCAGTCAGTATGAGCAGGTCTTTATCCTTTGCCCCGAGTATTCCTATCACGAAATTGCCCGCTTCTTTGAAAGATTTTGCGACGTGATGAAGTATTGCAATGCCTGTTCCTCCGCCCACCATTACGACCGTGCCAATTTTCTCAACCTCCGCGGGTTTTCCCAGCGGTCCTACAACGTCTTTGATAATATCGCCTTCTTTCAGTGAACGCATTAAAGCCGTCGTTTTTCCGACAACCTGAAAGATAATCGTGATAGTTCCTGAAAACGCGTCTTTATCCGCTACAGTAAGCGGAATTCTTTCGCCAGTCTCGTTTACGCGTATAATTACAAACTGCCCGGCTTTGACTTTCGCGGCAATTCTGGGAGCGCTGATATCAAACTTAACAATTGAACCTTTTGCAAGTAACTGTTTACGGATAATTTGATACATTTGAATTAAATTAGTTTTGAATAAAAACCACAAAGCCCCCTAAGCGCATTGCTACCATTCCAAACTGTCTTCAAGTTTTATATCGTTTATGTCGTCCTCACTGAGCCCATGCCACCTGCAGCCTTTCTTGGAGCATATATAAAAATCTATAAGTTTTGAACGAGCGCTAATCGATATTGCAGCAACAGGCGAGCCGCATAATTCGCAGTTTTTGTCGCTGACCATCAGACTTTCGTCGCAGTGATAACATCGTAAATCGCCGACAGGCTTACCTTCGGCAAGAAAAACAGTCGATTTTGACGAGAACACATTCAGATACGGACTTAACAAAACGAACCCGGTTTCATTTTTTTCTTTAACAAGTTTCAGTTTCAGCATATCCGATTCAATCAGACTTCTGCGGCAATGAGGACAATAAGCATAAAGGAAAGCCCCGGTTTCGAGAATCTCCTGCTCTTCATTCACGGGTTCTTCAATCAGTTCTTCAATAACCTCATCGTGAGTGTGAACGGATTGATAGCCGAATTCCTGATACATTTTCCTAAGTGCGTTGTTCAAATCTTCAAATTCGACGTTGTGGTTTTTGCAGCCGCTTCTCGAGCAGAAATTAATCTTACCGCCCATATCCATAATAAGTGTCACCATCGAGGCTTTGCAAACGTTGCACTCTTCCCTGGTGTTAACGTCCTTTCCGCAATGCGGGCAGGAAAAAACGGCAAGTTCATCCTTCGGAGTCTCCACGGAACTGACATAATTGTAACTTCCGTAAATGGAACTCAGATTTATGTCTCCTTTTTTCTTCGCTATGTCAATGTGAAGAAGGATGCTTGTTTCGTTGTCAACGAGTGTTTCGGGATCCATCAGAGAATGTCCGCAATGGGGGCAGTTCAGGTTGAGTGATAAAAAATTATACATAGTACGGCTCCGTATATTTTTATTTAGATATGAT
>DATMXZ010000380.1:0-6741 GCA_035561235.1 Ignavibacteria bacterium | reverse complement strand
TGATTATATTTTATCTGAAGCCGAACATTGAGATTGAATATTCGGCAATTCTAACGAGCGGTGTAAAATAAATACCGAAGACCATTGTCGGAATAACGAGAGCGAACATAACGATGTAAGCGCCCGCGCCGAATGTAAGTTTCTGTGTATTTCCCTCTTCGGGCTTCATAAGGAACATATACTTCAGCACCTTGATGTAGAAGAAAAGAGACACGACGGCATTCATAAGGCCGACGATCGCGAGCCATACGAGTTTTGATTCAATAAGCGCCGTGAACAGATAGAATTTTCCGACGAAACCCGCCGTAGTAGGGACGCCCGAAAGCGCGAACATAAAAACGCCCATACCGACGCAGATAACGGGGGCTTTATATCCCAGCCCTTTCATACCGATAAGTTCGTCCGTGTCGAGTTTGTTTGCAATTAAAATAAGCACGAAGAAAGCGCCGAGATTCATAAACAGATACGCCATAAGGTAAATCAGCATTGCCGCGACGCCCTGTTGGTTCGCGACTGTAAGACCGAGCATAATATAACCGCCCTGAGCGATAGAAGAATACGCGAGCATTCTCTTTACGCTCGACTGCCATACGGCAACGAAGTTACCGAGTATCATCGAGGCGATTGAAAGAACAATCATTATTTCTTTCCAGTTAACGCCGGGGATTACAACGTATTGTCCGTTCTGGACGAGGTTTCCGGCGAGGAAAGAATTGGTTATGAACCTAATCAGGACCGAGAAGCCCGCCGCCGAAGACGTAACGGCAAGAAACGCCGTGACGGGAATCGGAGCGCCTTCGTAAACATCGGGAGTCCAGAAGTGGAACGGAACCGAAGAAATCTTATAACCGAAGCCCGCGAGAATCATTATCAGGCTGATAATGAGAACGGGTTCAGACGCGGGATTCAACCGCGACAAGAATATGCTTGTTTCGTAAATGTTAAGCGTTCCCGTAAATCCGTAAAGCAAACTGATTCCGTAAATCATAATGCCCGAGGACGCGGCTCCGTAAATTATATATTTCATCGCGGACTCGGAAGAGCGTTTTATCTTTTTCGTATAACCCGCAAGAATGTATGAAGACAAACTTACGGTTTCAAGCGAGAGATACATCATAAGCATATTGACCGAAGACGCCATAAGATAAGCGCCGAGGGTCATAGCGGTCATAAGGTACACGTATTCGTTCTTGTGAGTCGATTCTTTCATTTCCTTAGAGAACATCGCGAAAATAATAACGAATATTGTCGAGAGGCCTATGAGCAGTTTAAAGAAAACGGAGTAAGGGTCAACGACGACCATACCCGAGAAGAGAATGCTCTTCACGCCGAGTTGTAGCCAGGCGAAATAACCGCTTACAGCGATTCCAATAATTCCCGCAACGGAAACGACAGCGGATTTCTTTCTCAATATAAGGTCGAGAATAATGCAGACGACCATTGAAACTATAAGAACAGTTTCGGGAAGAAAGCCGCTTAAACTATTTAATGTTTGTTCTAACACTTAAGTATAATTTAATTTTTAATTTATACCCCAAATAAAGTTAACCAACAAATTGACCGACGACTTCATCAGGTCGAGCATATACGACGGGAATATACCGAGCACGACGACGATAACCAGCAGAGGAACCGTGCTTATTAATTCCCTCGCGCTAATATCCGTGAGCCCATTCCATTTTTCGGGCAGAGTTCCGAAGAACAGCCTTTGAATCGTCCAGAGGATGTATGCGGCATTTAATATTATACCGAGCATTGAGATGATTGCAACAACTCTGATGAAGTGATTCGTAAAGCCGCCGATGAAAATGAAAGTTTCGCTGATGAACGCGCTGAGACCCGGCAGACCGATTGACGCGAAGAAAGCGACAATCAGAACCGCGAAGTACTTCGGCATCTTATTGGCAAGACCGCCGAAATCGTTCAGACCTCTCGTGTGCGCTCTGTCGTAAATTACGCCCACTGAAAGGAAGAGAACCGCCGTGATAGTACCGTGGTTGAACATCTGGAAAACCGCGCCGCTAATACCGATAGCAGTAAGGGACGCCATTCCGAGCATCACGTAACCCATATGAGAAATCGACGAATACGCGATAAGTTTCTTAAAGTCTTTTTGAGCCATCGCGCAGAGGGCTCCGTATATTATGTTTATCGCGGCGATAATGGCTATAGGCACCATAAAATATTTCGCTCCGTCGGGGAATATCGACCAGGAAATTCTAAGCATTCCGTAAGTACCCATTTTCAGCAGAACGCCCGCGAGAATAACGGAAATCGCTGTTGGCGCTTCAACGTGCGCGTCGGGCAGCCACGTGTGGAAAGGGAATGCCGGGACCTTGATGGCAAAACCGATGAAAAGCGAGACGAAAGCGAGCAGCCTCCACGTTTCATTCAGCATACCGAACAACGAATCCGCAGGAAGCGTTCTCGGGTCCATAAGAGTAAGCATATTGAACGTATGAAGTCCTGTTTCGGGGTCCTTCGAACTGAAATAGAGACCGATCATAACAACGAGTATGAACGCACTACCGAAGAACGTATACAGGAAGAACTTGATTGCCGCGTATTCCCTTCTTTCTCCGCCCCAGATACCAATCAAGAAGTACATCGGCAGAAGCATAATTTCCCAGAACACGAAGAACAGGAAGAAATCCAGCGCGACGAACACGCCCATCATTCCCGAAACGAGGAATAGGTACATCGTATAGTAACCTTTTTCATTCCTCTTGACGCTGAACGATGCGATTGCGCCTATAAAAGAAATCAATGCCGTTAAAAGAACCATTGGAAAGGAAATACCGTCAACGCCGAGGAAATACTCAATCTTAATCCTGCCGTCCCAAAGGTAAGCGGGAATATCAATCCAGTTCAGTTTCTCGACGAATTGAAAACCCGCGAGGGAATTTATGCCCGCTTTCGACGGGTCATAAATCGTCATCATAACAATCGCGAGCAAGACCAGCACGGAAGTGAATCCGACGGTTATGTACTTCAAGTATTTCTCAGCACTCTTGGGCATTAAAAGCAAAACTATCATGCCTAATACGGGTAAAAATACCATCCAGGACAGTACCCCGATACCAAGAAGTTTAAATTCAATCATCTCAAATAAGTTTATTTATTAATTACTTTTATTGTAATTCGTGCCGAAAGAGGGAGTCGAACCCTCACGGGATTTGAGTCCCGCTGGATTTTGAGTCCAGTGCGTCTACCAGTTCCGCCATTTCGGCTGATTATCAAAGAACTTCATATTTTTCAGAACACTCTAAAAACGAAGTACAGGATTAAAATTCCGAACACGAGAAACGCGATATAAGTCTGAATCTTCCCCGTCTGGAATTTTCTGAATAAGAGACCGAACGCGCCGACGATACCGCCGGTAAGGTTCACGAGTCCGTCAACGAAAATGTTGTCGAAAAGCCCCGTGTATTTAGAAAAGCCTCTGGTTACGGTAGCCGCGCCGTTGACGATTCCGTCAACAATCTTGTTGTCAACCCAGGCGCTGAGTCTTGAAATGCCCATCGTGAAAGCGACAGCGGTTTTGTCATACAGTTCGTCGAAGTACCATTTGTTAAGTGAAAAATTATACAGCGGCTTTATTGAATCAGTAAGTTTATCGACATTGACCTTCTTCCAGTAGTAGAAAACAAACGCGGTGAGGATTCCGATTCCCGATATAGCAAGCGACAATATCATCGCGGTATTATGAGCGTGGTGCAGATGCTCCTTAAATTCCTCGAGAGGAAGAATGTGATAAATCGCACCCTTAGTACCCGCGAGTATGGATTCAGGCATACTGACCATATTCAGGAACCATCCCGAATCCGCGCTAAACGGATTAAGCGAGAAGAAGGCGAAGAATGACAGCACCGCGAGAATAATGAGCGGTATCGTCATCTGCGCGGGCGATTCGTGGCAATGGTCGAACTTTTCCTGATTCTTCGGTTCGCCGAGGAACGTGATTATTAAAAGCCTGAACATATAAAACGCAGTAAGCCCCGCCACGCCGAAAGCGAGTATCGGGACAATGATTGTTATGCCTCCGTTAACTCCCGCGAAAGCGAGCGTAGAGGCAAGGATGGCGTCCTTGCTGAGGAATCCAGAAGTCAGAGGCACGCCTGATATTGCAAGCGTCGCCATAAGGAACGTGTAAAAAGTAATGGGCATTTTTTTCCTCAGACCGCCCATTTCCCTTATATCCTGAATATGATGCATTCCGACAATAACCGAACCTGCCGTAAGGAAGAGACAGGCTTTAAAGAACGCGTGTGTGACCAGATGGAAGAAACCGTACGAATAAGCGCCCACGCCGATAGCCATAATCATATATCCTAACTGGCTAATCGTAGAGTAAGCGAGGACTTTTTTAATATCGTTTTGAGTAAGGGCGATAGTCGCGGAAATGAACGCCGTGATAACACCGATAAAAGTAACAACCGTGAGAGCGTCGGCGGAGAGCATAACAAAAATTCTCGCGACGAGATAAACGCCCGCGGCGACCATCGTGGCGGCGTGGATTAACGCCGAAACGGGAGTCGGGCCTTCCATAGCGTCGGGCAGCCACACGTGAAGGGGAAACTGGGCTGACTTACCTACCGCACCGCAGAAGAGAAGAATTCCCGCAGCGGTAAGCGTGCCACCGGCGAGTTTTCCCGCTTCCACTCCCGCGAAAATGTCCGTGAAAGTGAACGTGCCAATAGTGAGAAAAATTATAAGAATACCGAGAAGAAATCCCGCGTCACCGATTCTATTCACTATGAAAGCCTTTTTCGCGGCTTCCTGCGGGGCTTTATTTTCATACCAGAAACCGATTAGCAGGTAAGACGAAAGACCGACGAGTTCCCAGAACACATACATAAGAAGAATGCTGTTCGTCAGCACGAGACCGAGCATAGAGAACGTGAACAGTCCGAGGTACGAAAAATACTTTTTATACTTCGCGTCGCCTTCCATATACTTTACGGAGTAAAGGTGCACGAATGCGCTGATTGCATTCACAACAACGAGCATGACGGCGGTAAGCGCGTCAATCTGAAAGCCTGCGAGGAACTTAGCGGCACCGGGAATCGCGCCTCCGAGGTCCATCCATTCGACATTCATTTCGTATCTGCCCGCGGTTCCGAAAGCGAAGAGTATTAAACCCGAGAACGCGAGGTTAATGAACAGCAAGGTCGTCGCGAGCCAGTCTCCTCCGCGGGGAATTTTATTCCCGAAGAACGCGAGCACGAGGAAACTGAACATCGGTATCAGAAGAACTATGACCGGTAATTTTTGTAATGCAAATTCCATTATATAATAATTTTAATCTTTCATAGTATTCGCTTCGTCGATATCGACAGTCGCGAAGTTATTATAAAGGTTTAATACTATGCCGAGCGCGATAGCCGCTTCGGCAACGGCGAGGATAATCACGAAAATCGAGACTACCTGACCGTCAACGCCGAGCCCGTTGTATCTCGAAAACGCCACGAGGTTAATGTTAGCGGCGTTTAGAATGAGTTCTATTCCCATCAGCACGAGAATCGCGTTCCTTCTTGATATCATCGCGAACAAACCGAGTCCGAAGAGAACGGCGCCGAGAACCAAATAATGAGTTAAACCAATTTCCATTTTATTATTATTAAACTTTTAATCTTTTATTCTTCTTGCAAACATAGCCGAACCTATAAGAGCCACGAGAAGCACAATCGAGGCAATCTCGAACGGCAGCAGGTATTTCGACAGGAGCATAATTCCTATCTGAGTTACAGTTTCTTCGCTATCCAAACCCATTCTAATATTCCATTTCGTCGAGAATATAATGAAAATAATTACAGTAACTATACCGATGGAAAAGACGAGCGAGGGAATCGTATTCAGGTTTTTAGTCTTGAGTTCGACGTTGGTAACTTTTGTCGTCATCATCACGCCGAAAATCAGCAGAATCAGAATACCGCCGACATAGACCATTATTTGCGTCAGCGCTATGAAATCGGCTTTCAGGAGCACATAAATCCCCGAAATCGCGAACAGCGTGAAGAAGAGCGAGAACGCGGAATGGACGACATTTTTATTGAACACGACCATAACGGCGGACACTACAATTATTAATGCTAAGGCGTAAAAAAGTATTGTTGTATATGGCATATTAAGACTCTTTAGTATTATCTGATTCTTTTTTTGTTTCGCCTTCAGCGGGTTTAGATTCGGCGGCTTTTTTCGCCGCTTCCTGCGCCGCGAGGGCTTTTTTCTTTTCCTGTTCCGCGTTGAAATCGGCAAGCATATTTTTCTTCAGTTCGCCCTGTTCGGGAGTCAGGTCGGAGAACTGGTATTTAAGTTCTTTTCTCGAATAGGTAGAATATTCGAATACGTCCGTCATATATATGCACTCCGTAGGACAGGGAAACACGCATAACTGGCAGAAGCAGCATTTCGCAAAATCTATCGTGAAATTCGTAACGTGAAGGGCTTTTTTCTTTCCCTGCGACGTGGTTCCCGTTTTTCCTACTATGTCACCGGGAACGGCTTTCACGGTATCGATGTCAATACAACTTACAGGACAGGCTTTAGCGCACTGGTCGCAGCCGATGCAGTCTTCCATGTTCACAAAAAGGCGGTTTCTTTCCCTTTCCGGCAGTTGAAGTCTTTGTTCCGGATACTGAATCGTGACGCTTTTGCGAAACATCTGCTTTAATGTTATCGACATCCCAACCATAATAGTTGATATTGCCTGATAGATATTAAAAAAATACGCTTTCATCT
>DATMXZ010000379.1:0-2762 GCA_035561235.1 Ignavibacteria bacterium | reverse complement strand
GCCAGAGACTCGGAGTAACCGGCAGAAACGTTGAACGTAACTCCGCCCGTACCTACTCCATAAGTGTTGAGAGCGTTAACCGCGGTCTTTATCGTGGCATAATCACCCGGTATGGTCTTTGTTCCGGTCAGTGGCTGGGAGAAGACTGATTCGTAATTCAGAAATAACAGCAAAAATAAAACGAATACACAGATACTATTTTTCATAGCAATATTTAATTTATAATGAAATTGAAAGACCTGATTCTTTGTCAACGGTAATAAACTTTGTTCCCTCTTTTCGTTATCAATAAAAAATCAGCAGTGGAATAGTTCGGAGAAATACCGTTTAAATTACACGATAACAACTAAATATACGAGTATCGGTTAATTTAAAATCCTGACCCTTTCGAACAAATATTGTTACCCTCTTATCGTGTAACAATATTTGTTACGCCAATTAATGGTAACAAAATAACTGGAAAGTGGGGTTTTGTCAATACCTAAGTTGCAATGGCAAGTATTATGAACCGAATTACAAAAATATGCGAAATGACTGCCGCTCTTCTTTCATTTAGGGATAAATGATAAGTAACGCGAATATAAACGTTCGGATTTTTATTCTATGGGTTTGGAATTTTCCCAGATCATGTTGAACAAAATCTTGCAAGCCACTGCAAGTTCGTGGTGTTCGATAAAAATCATCGTGATGTTGTTAGAACCGCCTATTGTCTGGAGAAGGGGAAAAATTACCGTTCGCTCGTCACAGACAACCATTTTAATCGGCAGTGAGGTTGTTACTTTCGCCTGCTGTCCGAGAGGGGCGAGATGTTTCAGATATCTGAGCAGCCAGTTATGTGTTTTAAGTTCGTGCTCTTCGTAGATGTTTCTGCAGACAACCCCTCTTTTAATAAGTTTCGCCTCTTCGTTTTCCTGTTGTTTTAATCTTCTGGGGTTTTCGCAGACATAAGGACCTTTGTTGAAAGTAAGAAAGTCAAACTTGGTTTCCTGAATAGCCTGTAAATATTTTTTTTGTATCTGTTCGGGATCTCTGAATACCTGCACGAAATCGAGAGGAGATACTACGTCTTTGTTCTTTTCGTAAACCGGGTTTAGCATGCCGCCAAGTTTCGAGATTAAATCCATTTTCTTCTCGAGTTCGCTCTGATAATCATCGTTGAGTTCGTCTACAATCCTCTGCAGAGCAACCTTTGGTTCGACTACTTCGTAATATTTAATTCTGCCCACAAAATACTCCGTGCAAAACCCCCTCGCCATCAGTTTGTGAAGCACTTCATATATTTTTGTTCGGGGTATTATCGCAAGATCCTGTAATTCTCTTATTGTGAAACTCTTCTTGCCGAGCAATACTATATATACCTTTGCTTCCCTTTCTGTTAATCCAAGTTCGAGAAGTTTTTTCATCTGCCGTTTATTTTCTTTCATTACCATTTCGTTCCGGGTTGAAATTTTTAATAAAAAATTCTACTGCAATGGAAAATATCAAAACGCGAAATAATTTTTGGTTCCGCCGCTTTCCGGCTTTTGTCATAAAGCGTGAACCCCGGTAACACCGCGGCGCCGGGATTATTGTCCCCCAATAAAAATTCATCAAAAGTACAGTATTTAAGTGCATTCAACGAAGTGAAAGTCCGCCCTAATTACGTACAGATTTATTCATCAAAACATAATCACTTAATTTGAACACCAGCCTTTTATCCTGTTGCGTGAAAATTTCTAATGCCGGCTCTCAGAAAAAAGACGAATTAGAAAAATATCAGTCAGCCAGAGTCGCTACCATTACCGCCTTTATCGTATGCATTCTGTTTTCGGCCTCGTCGAACACTACTGACGCTTCCGATTCAAACACGTCTTCCGTTACTTCAAGCCCGTCAAGTCCGTAACGCTTGTAAATATCCTCCCCGATTTTTGTTTCCCTGTTATGAAAAGCGGGCAGGCAGTGAAGAAATTTAGCGTTCGGATTTCCGGTCGCTTTCATTAATTCTGCGTTGACCTGATAGGGTTTCAAAAGTTTGATTCTTTCTTCCCATTTGTCAGCCGCCTCGCCCATTGAGAGCCAGACGTCCGTATAAATGAAGTCAACCCCCTTTACCGCTTTCTTCGGATCGTCCGTAATCATGAGGCTTCCGCCCGATTTCTTTGCGAATTCTTCCGCCATTTTCCTGACTTCCGCGTCAGGCCATAGATTCTTCGGCCCGCATATTCTAACGTCCATTCCCATTATGCATCCGTCAACAGTCAGCGTGTTTCCCATGTTCGAGCGCGTGTCGCCTATGTAGCAGTAACTGATTTTATTGAGAGGCTTGTCGCTGTGCTCCATCATTGTCAGAAAATCGGCAAGTGCCTGCGTCGGGTGCCACTCGTCTGTCAGTCCGTTGTACACTGGAACACCGGCGTATGCGGCGAGTTCTTCGACTATTGTCTGCCCGAACCCGCGGTATTCTATCGCGTCGTACATTCTACCGAGTACCCGTGCTGTATCTTTCATCGATTCCTTCTGTCCTATCTGCGAACCCGAAGGACCAAGATATGTTACCTGCGCGCCCTGGTCAAAAGCGGCTACTTCAAACGCGCATCTCGTTCTCGTTGATGCTTTTTCAAAAATGAGAGCGATGTTCTTTCCTTTGAGATGCTGCTGCTCTGTCTTCGCGTACTTAGCCTTTTTCAGGTCGGCGGAAAGGTCAAGAAGAAACTTGATTTCCTTTTGCGTGAAATCGGCAAGTTTTAAAAAGTGTCTGTTTCTTAAATTAAACGGCATAAAAT
>DATMXZ010000378.1:0-8382 GCA_035561235.1 Ignavibacteria bacterium | reverse complement strand
ATTAAAAACAAAACGAAATATTTAAGAAAATACTTAAACAAAATGCAAATAATCATTTAAAAAATATCCAGCAAAAAGTCACGTACAGAAAAGTGAACGCTACGCTGAAAGCGCTGAACCACGGTGTTTTCGAAATTCCCGCAAGCGCCTTGTGTTTTCGTTTCACGGAAACCCATACCTGATACACGAAAAGCGCGAACCCGTGGCACAAACCCCAAACGAGAAAATGAGTTTCCGCGCCGTGCCACAATCCGCAGATTCCCATAGCGATTAAAGGGACGAAAAACAACTGCCAGATTTTATTCCGAAAAACCCCGCTGAGAGGAAAGAACAGATAATCCCTTATCCAGTCTGAAAGCGAAATGTGCCAGCCTCTCCAGAACTGACTGATATTCTGTTTGAGATACGGGTAATCGAAATTCTCCATTATTTTAAAACCAAACATCTTCGAACTTCCGATAGCGATGTCGCTGTAAGCGGAAAAATCCATATAAATCTGTATTGAATAACCCAGCAGCGCAAGGGCTTTCGCCGCCAAAGCATTATTCTCCGACTCCCCCGGGACGGCGGCGATAAAAAATCCAAGCCAGTCCGCGACTACGAATTTCTTGAAAAGACCGTATACGATTCTTGTAAAACCTTCGTCAAGAAACGAGAAGGAAAATTTATTTTCCCGCTCGGCTTCGACTTTAAATCTCGAAAAACGTTCGATGGGCCCCGCGACAAAAATTGTAAAGAGCGAACTGTACAACAAAAAATCTCCGAATCGCCCCCTGCCGTTGATTTTCCAGTGAACGTCCGTCAGATAACTAATGTGTTTAAATATTATGTACGATAATCCGAGAGGCAGAAGCAGAAATTCAATCTTAAAGACAGGAAGAAAACCCGTAAAACTGTTGAACTGTGAAATTATTCCGCTTAGAAATCCGAGGTATTTGAACACCGCAAGAAGCAGTACCAGACCAACTATGGAAATCCTGTGATATAAACGCTTCCCGCGGTTTTTCTCAATTGCGTATGCGAACGAATAGGAATAAACGCTTAAAATAATCGTTATCAGGGCGGATGCTTTATCAAAATAATAAATGAACAATAAACTTGAAGCCGCGAGAAAATAGTTTCGTACGGTTTGTTTTGGTATCAGCCAGTAAATAAACGCTGCGGCAATCAACAACGCATAATATTGTAATCCGATAATCAAATATTATTTCATATAAATTCTGAAATAAGATAAACCGATAATGCTAAATATAAAATTCAAAATTTAATGAAAACACCGTAAACGAGAATCGATTTAATAACCGGATAATGAATTGCTTTGTTGATTAACGACAGAGGTCTTATTTTGTCTTATGAACCACAGGGTCAGGAAATATCTTATAAACACCGCGAGACAATCAGGCAAATTCGTTTATTACAGCGAACTTGTAACGGATTGCCGACTGAATATCAACCTGAAGACCCCTCACGGGCAAAAAAAGTTAAACGCTTTGCTTGATGAGGTTTCGGGTTTTGAAAATTCCGCGGGACGCCCGCTCCTTAGTTCGTTGGCGATATACAAGGATACGAGAAGAAACGACCATGGAGACGGATTTTACTATAACGCGGAGAAACTCGGAAAAGGAAACGCTAGAAAACTAAAGAAAGAATTGTACGGATTCATCGAAGCGGAAAACTGCCGTGTGTTCTGGCAAAACGACAATAACTTTAAAAGATTTTTCGAACCCTGAACCGATTGTCGTAAAAGAGAAAGCGATAAGCAGGTTTACTATTCAGCCTTAATGTTACAAACCCTGCTTCCTGTCAGTTGTTCAATTATTTTTAGGTTTAAAAAGAAATCCATTTATATTAAACTCTTATATACCCCTCTGCAAAACAAAATTGAAGCGATGAAGAGAAAATTACAGTTTTTAATCGCGGTGTTGTTGTTGCTCGCATCATCAGGAAACTTATTTTCACAGTCCGGTTACAGCCCCCGTATTGATTCCGTTATAAGTCTTTGCGCGAGCCCGATATTGTCAAAATTAATAAGAGAGTTTTCCGGAGATACCGCGACCGTAATAGGCGGCGTTCCGTACACGCTTTTGTCGCGTTACAGTTCCAGCGCCCATAATCCCAAGGCGGCGCAGTTCATTTACGAACGCTTTCTGAGTTTTGGACTTCAGCCGAAATACATGAATTATTCCGCGAGCGGCAGTAATGTTTACGCGATAAAACCGGGAACGAAATACCCAAACAAGCAGTATATAATCTGCGCTCATTACGACGACATGCCCTCGGGTCCGCTGGCTCCGGGAGCGGACGACAACGCTTCGGGGTCTTGCGCGGTTATGGAAGCCGCGAGGCTGCTTGCTAATTACAGTTTTGAGTACACGCTTATATTTGTCTTATTCGACGAAGAGGAACAGGGCCTGATAGGCAGCAAAAATTTCGCGGACTCCGCTTACTTCAGGGGCGATTCAATTCTTGGCGTGATAAACCTGGATATGATTTCGTGGGACGGCAACAACGATTACCAGATTAACATCCGCTCCAACACGCAGTCAATGCCGATGGCGTATGCCGTAAAAAATATATTTTATATATACCAGCCGGTGCTTATTCCTTTTTTTGTGATGAACGTCACTAGCAGCGACCACGCGTCATTCTGGGCGCGCGGTTATAAAGCGGTATGCGCGATTCAGCAAAGAAGTGAATACAACCAGTATTACCACACCGTGAACGACAAGTTCCAGATTATTTCAATGCCTTATTATCTTGCTCAAACCAGGTCGGCGATAGCGTCATTAATGACGTACGGGCTGGATTATTTCGCGGAAATTATTCATACGCCGATAACGGTTTCGCTGCCTATGACGCCCGTAAATACTACCGCGGTAATCCGCTCGCCGCGAAAAATAGCGAAAGACTCGTTTGGCCCGAGATTATATTACAAAGTAAATAACGGACCGCTTTTCCATACGACGTATGTTAACAGCAATCTTGATACATTTAAGTTTGTCGTTCCCGGCCAGAGTGCGGGCTCGGTCGTTAAGTATTACATAGCGGCTCAGGACTCGCTCGGCAATTTTGTAACAACAAAACCGTCGGGAGGAAGAGGGCTGAACCCGCCGGGCTCTACACCGCCTGATTCAATGCTGACATATAACGTTGTAACCGGAATCGCGGGCAATATGGAACCTTATGTGTATTCTCTCGAACAGAACTACCCGAATCCGTTCAACCCCGTAACGTCAATCCATTATCAACTTGCGGAAGACGTAAATGTTAGCCTGAAAGTTTACGATGTAACAGGAAAGGAAATAGCAACTCTGATAAACCGGAAGCAGATTGCGGGAAATCACACGATAGAATGGAATGCTTCTCAATTCTCAAGCGGAGTGTATTTCTACAGGCTGACAGCGGGAAAATTCACGGAAATAAGAAAAATGATACGTATTAAA
Organism: Ignavibacteria bacterium; assembly: GCA_035561235.1. GTDB lineage: Bacteria > Bacteroidota > Ignavibacteria > Tepidaquicellales > Tepidaquicellaceae > CAIKZJ01. The sequence goes on along the minus strand of DATMXZ010000378.1, from coordinate 4,939 downwards.
TAAAAAAACGCGGACATATTAAGATTGAATCCGAATCTCCCGGGAAAGTTAAGTGCTAAACTGGCTTGAAAAAGTGTCGAAATCTTGATATTTTAAACGGATTATGATATTCCCCTTTAGTGTAACGGTTAGCACATAACTCTCTGAAAGTTACGGTCGTGGTTCGAATCCACGAAGGGGAACAAGAAACCCGCTGAACAAAGGCGGGTTTTTTTATGTAATTTTTGCAACACAGGGTTCATTATATGCAATAAAATAATCAGATAAACTTATGTAAATTATTTTTATATTACACGGTATCACCCTTTTGTATTCAGAATTTTATAATAACCTCAAATATAGGAGATTTAAAGAATGAAGTTTTACAAATTTCCGGTTTTTATTCTTGTCTTCGCTCTGTTCTTTCCCGTGAATTATATACTTGCGCAAGAAGAAGTAACAAGCGAGCAGGAAGAAATGGACGAAGAGCAGTGGGAGGCTCAAATCCTTGAACTTACCGCGAAGAAAAACGACCTCACAACCAAGGTGGCGGATTTGCAGAAGGAAATAGATGGATACACACTGCAGAGCAACCTGAAGAGCGAAGAACTAAGGAAGACCGAAGAAGCGTTCTGGAACGAGTTTGGCGGCAAAGACGCGTACAACACATTCAAAAAAGACCTTGATAACCTCGAAATTCAATGCAGGAAAAAAGAAGGAACGCAGGTTGACGCGATGGCGAAATTCGACGCTCTTACAAAATCCGAATGGAGATGCCACCCTGAGTTTTTCTCAAGATACAAAAAACTGAAAGAATGTCTTGACGGATGGCAGAGTTCTGTGCCCGAATACACTATTCAACAGGGTGAATACCTGTTTGTAATTGCGATGAAAAAGGAAGTTTACAACAACAAGCATATGTGGCCGGTAATATGGGAAGCCAACGAAAACGGCGTGTTGAGCGCCCCGAGAGGCATTCCGAAAACCATAAGAAATCCGCACCTTGTTTATCCCGGACAGGTTTTGAAGATTCCGAAGTTGACCGAATCGCTCAAGAAATCTGAAATTTTCGAAAGAGCAAAAGGCTGGCTTGACTGGAAGAAAAACAGAATGCGCAAGAAAAATAAATAAGCCCGCAACACAGCACTGCAAAAAAGTTGTTATGAAATAAAAAGGAAGCCGAACAGGCTTCCTTTCTTTTCTAGATAGAAATTGAAATTATTTTATAAGCGCCATTAAAAAAAGAGTTTTTTATCTGTCGGGATATTCACAAGCCGCAGGTCTTTACGCATATCAATGGGTTTGTTATTTAGAGCAACAAATACTTTTTCAATTCGTATTAAAACTAATTCCATAAATTGTTCAAACCGATGAAGCAAACAATCGTAATTTTTATTTTGCTACTATTTTCCGGATACTCCCAAGCACAAGAGAACAGCGATGTAAGGTTCAAGACAGAAGAGATTACAATTCCCGCCGGCAAGTTCGAGATAAAAGGTGATTTACTCACTCCTGTTGAAGGCGGTAATTTTCCGGTCGTTCTTTTTTGCCCGGGCAGTGGTCCTACGGACAGAAAAGCAACAATTAAAAATTCCAAGATAATCAGAAAATTTCTCGAATGCGGATATGCCTTTTTCATTGACGACAAGCCCGGCTCGGGCGATTCTAAGGGAGAATTTTCCGGGGATAGTCTTTTGCGTGAACGCGCTCAAATACTCTCGGCAGAGATTGAAGAAATTAAGAAGCGTCCAAATATTAACTCCGATAAAATTGGTCTGTACGGCTCAAGCCAGGCAGGATACGTGATGTCGCTGGTCCTGCAGCAGCGTAAGGACATTTCGTTTGTCATCGCCGTGTCCTGTCCCGCCATGAACAGCATAGAACAATCGGCTTTTCTGGTAAAAATGCAAGCCTTGTGTGGCGGAAGAACGAACGAAGACGCCGAAACACTTAAAAAATTTTACATTCAGCGAGCGAAAGCAAATACTTACAGTGAATTTCGAGTAGCGGCTGATTATCTTAATGCCGATCCCGTGATTGCTGACCTCGGCTGGGGATATGACGTCGCCGAGAGCGAGTTTGTTCCCGAACAACCAGATTCTGAGTCTTTCATTAATCCTCTCGACGGTCTCGGGAAAATAAAAATTCCCGCGCTGTTTATTTTCGGAGATAAAGACACACAGATAGATCCCGTACAGGGCGCAGAAATGTTCGGGAAGTATCTGAAAGATTCAGGAAATGAAAATTTTAAAATCGTTACTGTACCCGGGGTTGACCACAATATGCGGCTATCAAAAACAGGGAGCCTGAAAGAACAAAACGAAAACTACAAAAAGGAAGGCGGCGCCGTTCTATCTCCGGATTTCCTGAAAGAAATAGAAACCTGGCTTGGAAAAATTAAATAACCGCCGTTTATTCCGCCCGAACGGAATAAAACAAACGCCGGATAAATTTTTAAACAATGCTCATTTCAGCAGAACCATTTTTTTAACTGACGTATATTCTCCCGCTGTGAGTTTGTAATAATAGAGTCCCGAGGAGAGATTCTCCGCGTTAAACCTGACCGTATAAGACCCCGCGGATTTTCTTTCGTTCAAAAGCGTTTTCACTTCCCTGCCGGTTGCGTCATATACGGTGATTTTTATGTATCCTGCGACCGATGTTCGGAGATTAATAATCGTTGATTGATTAAACGGATTCGGATAATTCTGCGACAGCAGGTAATTTGAGGGAGTTCCGCTTTCACCCGGAATGTTTTGAATTGGCGCAAGATTATTTTTATACGCGCTTCTTCCGTGCGTCCAGGCGAAAATTGAGGAAGTCGGCTCGTGTATGGTAAGGTCGTGAACCGGAACATTTGAAGGAAGCGCGCCGAACACGCTCCAGGTCTGTCCGTAATTCGAAGTTGTCATAACCCCGTAATCGGTTCCCGCGTACAGCCTTGCCGAATTGAATGGGTCTATCAATATCTCGTTAACGGGAGCATCGGGAAGGTTGCCGTTAATCGCCGTCCAGTTGGTTCCGAAATTTGCAGTTCTGAAAATATGCGCGCCCGTCGAATCCACCTTGTAACCCGACAGCGTTACGTAGCATACGTTCGCGGAATCCTTGTGAATTGTCAGGCGCGTTACCCACCTGTTAGGCAGACCCGCGTTTATTAAATTCCAGTTTGTTCCGCCGTTCGTAGTCACCCATACGTTCGCGTCGTCTGTTCCCGCATATATGACGTTCGGGTTGGATTTAGAAACATCTACCGTTGTAATTGTTCCGAGGTTCGCTACGTGCGCCTTTGCCAGGTCGGGACTTATCGCAGTCCACGACTGCATTCCGTTTGTTGTCCTGTGAATTTTATATGTGCCGCAGTAAAGAATGAGCGGGTTGTTCTTATCCATTACAAAAGGAGTGCTCCAGTTTGAATACGTTAAATCAAGTCCGCTTGTACCGCTTTGAAAAGTGGCGCCGCCGTTCGTTGAGCGTACAAGTCCGCCGTTTTGCGATGAGGCGTACATCCTTTGCGGATTCTGATAATCTATCAGGCAGTAAAATCCGTCGCCTCCGTTAACCTCGTTCCAGGACCCTATACCTCCGTTTGTCAGATTCGTTCCGTTATCCTGAGCGCCGCCTATGAGAACATTTGGATTCTGAAAACTGACATCGCCAGCGTAAAACTGAGTGACGGGAAGAGTCGGGGTTTCAGTAAAAGAACTGCCGCCGTTAGTAGAATAATTTATTCCTCCGTCATTTCCAATAACTACGAAATTTGAGTTTGAAGGAGCGTAGCAAACCGCGTGATGGTCAACGTGTATGGAAGAAAAAGTCTGACTGACAGACAAACCTCCGTTTGTTGATACGTCCATGTACAGGCCACCGCAGAATAAATGATTCGGATTGGAAGGATTTACTTTGCAGATTCTGTTAAACCAGGCATAGTTGGACGAGCCCGCAATTGATGAATTAACAAGCGACCAGTTGGTTCCTCCGTCGGACGACTTATACAAACCGGCGGTATATCCGCTCGTGTTTGACAGCAGTGCGAAAATTACCTGCGGATTTGACGCTGCGATATCAAGGGAGATTCTTCCGAGCGTTGATGTGTTTGACGGAAATCCCCCGCCGACAACATTCCAGTTCGCGCCCGAGTTTGTTGAAACGTAAAGAGCGGATTTCGGTCCGCCGTATTTTACGTAATTTTCCCTGCGGGTTCTTTCCCACATTGCAGCGAAAACTTTTGAAGGATTTGACGGGTCAATCGCTACGTCAACCGCGCCTACGGAGTCCGCGACAAAAAGCGACAACGACCAGGTATTTCCCGCGTCTGTCGATTTGTATATTCCCCGCTCGGGATTGTTGTGCCTCAACGAACCGAGAGCGGCCGCGTACACTATATTGGGATTTGAAGGATTGATTGCAATGCCGCCTATGCTGTATGAATTGGCAAGCCCTGAGAACGACCAGTTGATTCCCGAGTTTGTTGATTTGAAGATTCCGGTTCCGGGATAATAACTCCTGAGAGAATTCGGCTCGCCTGTACCGCAATATATGATGTTAGGAAACTGCGGGTTTATGGCGAGGGCTCCTATCGAAGACGTATTCTGATTGTCAAAGACACTTGTCCACGTCTGGCAGAAATTCGTTGACTTCCACACGCCTCCGTTAGCGCAGCCTGTATAAACGACCTGAGGGTTTCCGGGGTCGATAGCGATTGTTGTTATTCTTCCCTCAATATTCGTTGGACCCGCTGAAATCCACGGGTCGGCGAGAGACTTGTCAAGGGGCATCATATTCTTCACGTACTCGAGAGATTTGACTCTTTCGTCGTTTGGAATTTCTGAGAACGGGTAAGCTCTCTGTGTCTCGAACCAGCCGTAATCGGGGGTTTGCGCGGGTTTCGATTCTTTTTCGGTATACCGCTGAAGAAGGAGAATTGCCGGCACGGTTACGATGAAGACAATTATAAACT
>DATMXZ010000377.1:0-7666 GCA_035561235.1 Ignavibacteria bacterium | reverse complement strand
TAATTTCATTTTCATTGCTTTCCTTAGCCTTTTTTTCATGCAATAAAAATTCCGCTGATATAATAAAAATCGGTGAATTTGCGTCACTGACCGGAAGCGAAGCGACCTTCGGTATCAGTTCCGATAACGGAATGAAACTCGCCGTAGAAGAGATAAACAATGCCGGCGGTGTGCTCGGTAAAAAAATCGAACTGATTACCGAAGATAATCAGGGTAAGCCGAACGAAACTCAGACCGTCGTGCAGAAACTCATCAATCGCGATAAAGTTGTCGCTATTCTCGGCGAAGTGGCTTCTTCCCGCAGCAAAGCGGCTGCACCTATATGTCAGCAGAACAAAATCCCGATGATAACTCCGGCGTCAACGAATCCCGAGGTTACTGCAATCGGCGATTATATTTTCCGCGTGTGTTTCATTGACCCGTTTCAGGCTACCGTGATGAGCAAATTCGCCCTGAATTCCCTGAAGGTCAAAAAAGTCGCTCTCCTTATCGACCAGCGTAACGCCTATTCAACGGGTCTCGCCGAAAGTTTCAGGAAAACTTTCGTAGAAATGGGCGGAGAAATAGTAGAAGAACAAAAATATTCCGCGGGCGACAAGGATTTCAAAGCGCAGTTAACCGCGATTAAGTATAAAAATCCCGAAGCCGTTTTTATCCCGGGTTACTACACTGACGTCGGACTTATTGCGATACAGGCGCGCGAAATCGGAATTAACGTGCCCCTCTTCGGCGGCGATGGCTGGGAATCGGAAAAACTAACCGAAGGAAAAGCGAAGGACGCCCTTGAAGGATGTTTCTTCTCGACCCACTTGTCAATGGATGACCCGAGCCCCCTCGTGCAGGATTTCATTAAAAAGTACAGAGCCAAATACAATAAGGAACCCGACGCTATGGCGGTTCTCGGGTATGATGCTGCTATGCTTTTATTCGACGCCATTAAAAGGGCGGGCTCGACCGAGGGCGATAAGATTCGCTCCGAACTCTCGAAGACCAAAGACTTTAAAAGCATCTCCGGCAATATTACTATCAATGAACAGAGAAACGCCGTAAAGCCCGCGGTGGTTCTTGAAATCAAAGACGGCAAATTCAAATACAAGGAAACCATAGCCCCATGACAGAATTTATTCAGCAGTTCATAAACGGTCTCTCTCTGGGCAGCATTTACGCCCTTATCGCTCTCGGCTATACGATGATTTACGGAATTCTTAGATTCATAAACTTCGCTCACGGCGACGTGTTTATGATTGGCGCGTTTTCGGGATACTATCTCGCGATGCTGTTTAGTTTTACTACGTTCACAGGCGGCGCGTCTGTATTCATGGCTGTCGCTATTCTGCTCGCGTCCATGGTCATTTGCTCCATACTCGGTTTCACGATTGAAAAACTCGCTTACAAACCGTTGAGGAATTCTCCGAAACTTACTATTCTGATTACGGCAATAGGCGTTTCCCTCTTTCTTGAATATTCTGGACAACTTGTTTTCGGAGCCGACCCGAAATCATTCCCGACTCTGCTCGAAAACAAACAGATTATGAATATCGGCGGTGCAACCGTCTTCTCAAATTCAATCGTCGTTATCGTCGTCTCTGCGATACTTATGATTATTCTGAGAACGATTGTAATGAAAACAAAAATGGGAACTGCGATGCGCGCCGTTTCGTTTAACCATACGGTGGCGAGTCTGATGGGAATAAACATAAACCGCGTCATAAGTTTTACGTTCATTCTCGGCTCATCACTCGCCGCCGCCGCTGGAATACTTTTCGGTCTGAACTATCCGAAAATTGACCCGCTTATCGGTATTATTTACGGGTTGAAAGCATTCGTGGCTGCGGTTCTCGGCGGTATCGGAAATATAATGGGCGCCGCGCTCGGCGGACTTATTCTCGGAATCGTCGAGACTTTTGTTTCGGGATATCTGTCTTCTACTTACAGGGACGCTATCGCATTCGGTATACTGATAATAATTCTCCTGTTTAAACCCACAGGATTGCTCGGCAAGAAAGAAATCGAAAAAGTATAATACGTTATTTTATAATTAAAATTAATATCACGCATGAAGAAATTATTGATTGTATTCGTTGTTTTATTTTCTTTTCATAACTTGCTTTCTCAAACAATTAAAGAGAAAAAACTGTACGAGGGAAGCAACATGGAAATTTATTCCCTGTACGATTTTAAGTACCACGAGAAATCCGGTTCTTTCCTTTATTCAAAATCCGATACCGTAACATATCGCTCGAAAATAATCAGCAACAAAGGAAATTCAGTTGAATATTATAACGCCAGTACTTACGCTGCGCAATTCGATAACAACGGTAATTATTACCTGACCGCGAGCAACAACATTAATGAAACTAAATATATTTATTATTTCATTAAGAACGGCGTCGAACTCAGACAATATGAAAATATTAAAGAGCCAATCTGCATGAACGGCAGCAATATTTACTTTGCCGCGAGCGAAAAAGGAAAAGATTTTCTGGTAAAGTATAATACTCTCACCGGTGATTTTGAAAACGGACCCGCATACGATACAATCAATTACGTTTTCATAAAGAGTCTTCAGTATTACGAAGGCGAACCTTCCTTCGAAATCGGCTTCACAAAGGACGGCAGCCCGTTTTATCACGCCAGCAATAATGGAAAACATATGATGGTAGTCGGAAATACGGAATTGAAAAAGTACGACTACATCGAACTCTATAACGTTATGCTTGACAACAACGGCGGAATCTGCTATACGGGAGTTAACGTCGTTGACGGTAAAAACGAATATTATTTCGTTCAGGGGGATAGGGAATACGGAAAATTCACGAACGTTATTATGCCCGTAGTTTTCGATGCCGCTAATGTGCCCGTTTTCAGCGCTTCCGACGCCCCGGGAGATTATCCTTCGGAACAATTTGTCGTCAGGGGAAGTGAAAAGATTAGCAGAATATTTTCTAGAGGAGTTTATGATATTCTGATTACGCCTTCGGGTAAAATTGCTTATAACGGAAACGATACGCTTCCCGACGGCTCGCTCGTCAACACGCTATTCGTTGACGGAAAAGAAGTCGCGAAGTTTTCTTCGATCTTTGACATTAAGTTTAAGAATAACGACGTGCCTGTTTTTGTAGGCGGAACTAACAACGAAAGTTTTGTCGTCGAAGGAAATAAAATAATTTCGGATAAATACGGTTATGTGTTCGACCTTACCGTGACAAAAGACGGAATTATTTCGTACACAGGAATAAATTACGGCGATAACGAAAAGAACATTCCCGACCGGTATTATTTTGTTTACGGGAAAAAGAAACACGGACCTTTTAAGGACATAATGATGGCGGAAAGAATGGACAACCAGGTTGTCTTTAACGATAAAGGCGATTACGCGTACACCGCTTTCGTAACAAAGCCGGGAAAGGAATACGACATAACTAAATTTTTCGTTTCCGGAAACGGCTGGAAATCCGACAATTACGACGGAGCGATGGATTTGTGCTCTTATAGAAACGATTTTTATTATACCTGCATGAACTACTACGACAACGGAAAAAACGAACAGCAGGTTTTCAAGAACGACGAAAAACTCGGAAACGAATACGAACTCATTACTAATTTCTCGCTCGACAAAGATAAAGGAGTTCTTACTTATTACGGAATAAAGAAAAGCAAGATTTATCTTGTTACGGTTACATTGTAAAAATTAAAATATACTCGTATGAAAAAATTAATTTTCGCGGCATTTATAGTCTCGGCTTATTTCCTGCTCTCTTCGGCAGACGTGTTTTCGCAAGTGGTTTACATCACGAAGTACAAGAGCGAAGCCGATAAGGTTATTTACGTGTCAAGATACAAGAGCGACGCAAACCTCATCGTTTACGACACGGATTACAAGAGCGAAGCAAGACCAATGAGCGGAATATGGTATTACACAAAATACAAATCCGAAGCCGACTGGATTATTTATTTCACCGATTACAAGAGCGAAGCCGATATTGTAGTGTACTATACAAAATACAAGAGCGAAGCCGGCTGGAACAACTGACGGATTTCCAATATCACGAAATAAAAAACACGAACCACGGTTCGTGTTTTTTTATTATTATCAATGATGCATGAAAAACGAAAGAACGCCGAGAATTATAAGAATAATTCCCGTTACCAATTTTTCATAGTGCTCCAGAAAATGAAGTTTCCTGTTCAGTATATCTATGCTCTTCCTGCTGAGTTCGACTATTACAACCATTGCCATCACCGTCACGGTAAGGTAAACAACCGACAGCACCGCGATTCCCTGCCATCCCGACTGTCCCGCAGTGAAGTAGTAAGCCTCTATCTCCACGCAGGGAGAAAAGAACATCATCGTCCCGAGCGCGGTAATAATCGCTCTCTTCGATTTCTTCGACGCCTGCTTTATTTCCTCGGGATTAATGTGGCAGTGCGTGTGGGACTTGCTGCGGACATTCCTGATTATGAAATACGTTCCGAGAAGTATTAGTATCACGGGCGCGTACAGACCCGAAACGAGTTCTATAGTGTCTCCGAGTTTGAATCCCGCGAAGCCTATAATGATTCCGATAATTATCGTGCTGAACGTATGCAAAAACCCCGTGATTGCCGTCACTGCCGCCGTTTCGCCCCTGCTCCAGTTTTCCGTCTTGCTCACCGCCGCGAGCGGAAACCAGTGGTTCGGAATCAGCGCGTGCGTTATGCTCAGCAGCAGGCTTCCTATTAGTATCTGAAACATTATTTAAAAGTATCCTCTGTTTTTATTACCGTTACGCTCTTCACGTTCAGTTTGTAGTTCGCGACTTCGGCGTCTTCATCCGTTACTTCTTTTGGCAGTCCCGATTTTACGAAATTCGAATAACTCATCAGAGACGGCGTGTTGTCTTTCAGGCTCGAAGCGAGTTCTTCCGCTTCCGATTTGTCCGTTACAATCGTTATTTTAATGTTCTCAACCTGCCAGTATTTTTTCACAGCCCTGTCAACGTCCTCTTTCGTAAGTTTCGCGAGCAGTCCGTCCATTTCGCTTATGTAATCCGTTCTTCCGTAGTACCGCGAATCCATAAGATAGCCAAGCCTGCTCGAAGGGCTCTGCACATAAAGTTTTATGTAACTCCTGAGAAATTCCCGCGTCGCTTCGAAATCTTTCTGCGTCATTCCTTCCTTCACGAGTTTGTCAACTTCCCTGAGCGCGAGCCTGATAGCGAAATGCGCGTGCCCGATTTTCACGTCCGACAGTTCGGAATACTGCTGCCTTAACTGCTTGCCAATCTGAACGGGTCTTATCCATATCGAAAAATAATTCGACGACCTCGGTACGCCCGGCGGAGGAAGCATGTTGCCCGCTCCGTTATCGTACCATTCGATGTACGAATAGTCGCCGTAATTCATCGAGCGCGTCGTCCTGATTTTATCGTACATCACGCCGTATGATTTCCTGTGCTCGCCGAGATATGAATTCGCCACCATCAGCGCCGCGAACTCGTCGCTCGAGCGCGTGATGTCAATCGGGAATCCCATAAACACAGCCGACCCGAACGCGTCCTTCGAAATAATCTCAACGTTCACGCCGTCAATCTTTTCGGGCATTCCCGCCGACGGGCTGCTTGCCGTAACTTCGGGCAGTTGCTTCATGTCGTTTACGAGAGTATTCCTGAAATCATCCGTGTAATTTCCCGCTATGCCGATTAAGAGGTTGCTTCTCGTGAAATATTTTTTGTAATGCTCTTTCACGTCGTCAAGCGTTATCGATTTCACGCTTTCCGATTTTCCCATTACCATGTGCTGATACCGCGTACCGCGGAAAAGAAAATCCTCGAGCGCCATCTTGCTGTACTCTTCGTCTGACGAAGAGCGTATAACCTGGTCAACGTAATTCTGCTGGTTTGATTTCACCCTGTCGAAGTCCTGCTGCGAGAATGACGGATTCAGAATTAATCCTTTCATTATTTCATAAAACCCGTTCAGAAAATCCTTATGAACTTCGAAAGAAAAAATCGAAACTTCCTTGTCAACGCCCGCGCCGTAGTTCGCCGCCATAGGATAAATCTTTTCCTGCACCTGCGAATAAGTAAGTTCGTTCGCGCCGCCCGATGTAATCGCGCTGACAGTCAGCCGCGTAAGCCCTTCCTTGCCCGCGGGGTCGCAGATCGAACCGTTTCTGAACATCAGTTTCACGACAACCTTGTCGGAATTCGGCATTTTCAGTTCAACGATTTCCTGCGAAAACACGTTTGAGAAAATTGCAGTCATCAATATTATTATGAATATTTTTTTCATCTTGAAATTCATTTAATTATTTAACCGGACCGTTTTCGTCCGCTGATATTGTGCCGATTGTGAGTTCGGACTCCGTAAAATATTTCTTCGCGGTGTTCATCAGGTCTTCGGGCTTTATCTTTCCGTAAAGACTGTAATAATTATTCACAGATTCGGGATTTCCCGTGAGAACGATGTAATACGCGAGCATCCCCGCGATTCCGCCGGGAGTGTCGTTTCTCATCGCGAAAGAATATTTTATGTTCGAAATCGCGTCCTTGAGTTTATTCGCGTCAACAAGCGTCGTCTTCGCCTTCTCGAGCGTCTTCATTATTTCGTCCTTGACGTACTGCATATCGTCCTTGCTCTTTACCGACGCCGATATTGTAATCAGGTTCGGGTCGCGGTTGAACGGCGCGCCCATATAAACGTATCTCACCTTCCTTTCGTTGACCACGAGTTTATTGTATAACTCCGACACGTTCGAAAAGAAAACGTTGTCTATCAAATCCAGCGCGGGACCGTCCATCTCGCTGTCGCTGAACGCTGGTCCCTTGAAATTCAATGACAGCACGGGCGGAACGTCGCCGTTCTTTATGTGCGTGAACCTCGTACCGTTCTGCTTCTGCTCAGCGGGAATATCCGCGGTGTACGTACCGTGCGCCCAGTTGCCGAAATATTTTTCGCTGAGTTTCACGACCTGCTCGGGAGTAACGTCGCCCGTCACGAGAATCGTGCAGTATTCGGGTCTGTAAAACCTGTCGAAGAATTTTTTCGAATACTCGTACCGGTTCGGCATGTCAACTATGTCCTTGAAAAATCCCATGGTCGTGTGCTTGTAAGTGTGCCTGTCGAACGCCGTGTTCCTTATGTTCTCGTAAAGTTGCGCCGAAGGATTCGAAATGTTCTTCGTGTATTCGCCCTTCACCGCGCCCGCTTCCGTCTTGAAGTCGTGCTCTGAATATTTCAGGTTCTGAAATCTGTCGCCCTCAACCTCGAACATGAGTTCAAGTTTCGCCGAATTGCCGACCATGTGGTAAACCGTCTGGTCGAGCGACGTGTACGCGTTAGCGGACGCGCCGATTGATTTCAATACCTCGTCGTATTTCTCTTTCGAGTACTTGTCCGTTCCCCTGAACATCATGTGCTCGAAGAAATGCGCGAACCCCGTTACGCCTTCCTCAATCTCGTTCCGCGAACCCGCGCGCACGACAATGTAAAACGCCGCGATGCCCGGGCTTTCAAACGGCACCGTCACGACGTTCAGCCCGTTCGGAAGTTTGTGCTGGTGAATCTTGTAGGGAAAAATGTTTTCGCCTTTCATAAATGTAAAGCCGCATATTATTAGCGGCAGAATTATCATTAATAATTTTTTCATAGGAAATTGGTTATTTCGGAAATTAAAGATACAATA
>DATMXZ010000376.1:0-12292 GCA_035561235.1 Ignavibacteria bacterium | reverse complement strand
GATTAATAGACGGGAAAATTTTTCTTTTTTCGGTGTGTCTTTTTGGATTCTTTTTTTCATTTATTCCGTTACATTCGCCCAATTTGAGTCGCATCCGTCCGAAGAATGGTTTACGATTGAAACCGAACACTTCACGGTTACTTATCATCCGGGCGCTGAAAGAACCGCGCAGACAATCTCCAAAATTGCCGAAGATGTCTACGGACCTATTACAGGACTCTATGACTACAAACCGAAAGATAAAGTGAATTTCGTTGTGAACGACCTTTCGGATATAGCGAACGGCGCGACAGACTATTTCGGGAACAGAATTGAAATTTTCGCTTCGGCGCTCGATTTCGAACTCCGCGGCACGCATAACTGGCTGAGAAATGTTATCACGCACGAATTTACACATATGATTCAGATTCAGGCTTCTCTGAAAATTACCAAAAATATTCCAGCGATTTATCTTCAGTGGATTAATTACGAAAAGGAAAGAAGACCCGACGTGCTGTACGGCTACCCCAATCTCATAGTCTCTTATCCCGTTTCCGGTATCGGCGTTCCCGCCTGGTTCGCCGAAGGCACCGCGCAGTACCAGAGACAGCAGATGGGATACGATTACTGGGATGCTAATCGGGATATGATTCTGAGAAGTTATGTAATCGATGATAATATGCTTACCTGGAACGAAATGGGACAGTTTTCCTCGATTACTAGCCTTAAAGCCGAATCAATATATAATTCCGGTTTCGCCCTTACGAGATATATAGCCTGGAAATACGGCGAGGATAAACTTAAACTTCTTTCACAGGGTCTCGGTAAACTAACGAACTTCAGCATGGACAAAGCCGTTAGGGATGTTCTCGGAATCGACGGGAAAGAACTTTATAATGAATGGAAATCCTACCTGCAAAAAGACTATGCCGCGAGAATTTCAGACGTTAAGAAGGATTTAATCGACGGTGAAATAATTACGAAGGAAGGCTTTGCCAACTACTATCCGAAGATTTCTCCCGACAGCAAAAAGATTGCCTTTCTTTCAAACGGCGATTATGATTACGCGATGACTAGTCTCGTTGTCTATGACATCGCTTCAAAAACACAGGAAATGATTGACGCCCCTGTTTCATACAATTTCTCTTGGGCGCCGGACGGGAAAAAACTTATTTATTCAAAAAGAAACTCCCCTCCTACAATAGATGAAAACGTAATTTATGATTTGTATGAATATGATATCGCTTCAAAACAGGAAAGAAAACTTTCGGATAATCTGAGAGCGTTCTCTCCCGTTTATTCTCCTGACGGCTCAAAAGTGGCATTCCTGTCAGGCAGCGACGGCACGCTCAATCTTTTCGTCGCCGATATAAATATTTCAGGCAAAATCAAAATTACCGATTTTAAAAACGGCGAACAGGTTTATAATCCAATTTTTACACCGGACGGTAAAAACATTATTCTCGATTTTTCTTTTCTTGAGGCGAGAAAGATTGCGAAAATAAATCTCGAAACCGGAAGCATGGAATTTCTTATTAATAAGGATGGATTCGACGCTCGAAATCCCGTGCTGTCTAAAGACGGCCGGAAAATGTACTACTCATCGAATGAAACGGGTATATTTAATATTTATTCTCTCGATTTCGTTACAGGCAAAACATCTCAGTTGACAAACGTTCTCGGCGGAGCGTTCATGCCCGACGTTGACAGCGAAAACAATCTTGTCTATGCCTCCTACAAATCTACTGGCTTTAAAATTTGTAGGCTCAAAGGTTTTTCTGAAAGAATTCCGTCCGAACTCGGCGCGTATAAACCGCCTGACAGGCTTATTGCAAAATATACAGTCCCTGATTCCCTGAATACTTCTAATGAAAAATATGACTGGAATAGTCTTAAAAGGTTTAATGACATCAATATAGACAGGAAACCTTCGAAACCATATTCAAGTATTTTTAATCAACTTTCAATATTTCCCGTCCTGCGTTTCGATAACTATTCGAAAACAAATGATTTCCTCGACGGAATAAAACCGGGCATCTACGTTTTCTCTGATGAACTTATGACCCGTTTCTCGATTTTCGGAGGTTTCGCGATGAACAGAAACGCCGAACGCGACGTGTTCATTGAATTCTCCTACGATTACGGTATGCCCGTGGGTAGAGAGTTCTTCGCTAAGAAACTTCACTTCGAACCGAAATTTACTTTAAGCGGTTATAATGTCACCAGAAAAACCGTGGCCGACCTCTACGCAGGCATCGATACAATTCCCGTTGACGTGAAATACAATCTTCTCGAGTTCGAACTCGCAATGGATTTTAAACTCATTAATTACAACCATAATTTCAGGGCGGGTCTCGGAATCTCTAAATATGAATCCAGCCTGTCCGATTTTTATATTCCGTCAAGCAGGCTCGCTGTTTCGGGCTCAACACAGGATTATTTCCGCGCGACACGATTCACGTTCCAATATAAATACGACAGGTCTTTCCCGTCGAAAAACTCCGACATAAACAACGTCGGCAGAAAAGTTGACATACGTTATGAATTCGAGGCGAGCAAGATTAATCCCGAATACACGGTTGACGATAACGGTAACCTTCATACCGAATTTACGAAAAATAACCTGCATAAAATCGAGGGCACCTGGATAGAAGGTTTTCCCCTCTTTAAAACTCATTCGCTAACTCTGAAACTTAAAGCCGCCGCGGTACTCGGAAAATCGGTTGACAGTTTCTATGATTTCTACGCTGGCGGACTCGTGGGAATGCGCGGATATCCGTTCTTCTCTCTCGGCGGAGGCAGACTCGCGACCGCCAAACTCGAATACAGATTCCCGCTTGTTCAGAAAATCGATACAAGAATTTCTCCGCTCTATCTTGATAAACTGTATCTCTCTTTCTTCGGTGACTTCGGTAACGCCTGGTACGGAGATGAAACTAAACTTAAAGATTTCAAGAAAGATATAGGCGCGGAACTCAGACTGCAGGCGTTTTCGTCGTATGTATTCCCGACGAGCATCTTCGCTAGCGTCGCTTACGGTTTGGATAGTTTTACAAAAAGATTTATCGGCAAGAATGTTACTTACGGTAAAGAATGGGTATTCTACGCGGGCGTGCTGTTCGGTTTCGATATTTAAAATATCTGCTTTAAAAATAAAAAAGGCTGATTTTTAATCAGCCTTTTTTATTAAAATTCCGCGTTTATCCCCGCCGTGTAATTCCTGTTCGGAGCGGGTATACGCTCGAGTTCCTGATAAAACTTGTTCGTAATATTATTCGCCGCTATGTAGAAAGTAATTCTGTCCGTTATTGACTTGCTGAGTTTCATGTTCAGAAGAAAGTAAGACTTCGGCTCCTCATACTTGTAAAAAATCACCTCTTCGACTTCGCTTACATACCTTCCGTTGATGTTGTAGTTGAATCCGAGATAACTGAGATTTACGCCCGTATTGAAAACGTGCTTCGGCTTGTAGGGAAGATAATCGTCTTTCCTGTTCGATGATAAATCCCTCGCGTCTACGTATGTGTAATCCGCGTTTATCGTGTACTTGAACTGATTGTCAAACAATCTGAATGATGATGTGTAGTCGGTCAGAAGTTCTACCCCGTTTATCTGCGCCTTTGCCACGTTCTGCACCTGAAAAGGCCCGTTGACCGCTCCGCCTATGTTTACATACTGAATCAGATTGTCGTAAAGATTTATGTATACCGCCGCGTCGAACGTGAATCTCGATTTGTACTGCTTGCGGAAACCAATCTCGAATGACAGCATGCTCTCAGGCTTCAGATTCGGATTGTATATGAAATCGAATCCCCCGAACAACTCTTTCTTAAAGTATAACTCTGCGATTGACGGCGAACGGAACGCCTTGCCGACGAGAACCCTGTATGATGTGTTTTCGAATACCCCTGATTTTATATCAGGCGTGAACAATAACGATATCTTCGGGCTTACCTGCTTTTCCTCAAAACTTCCGATGAACTTGTTGTAATCGAACCTCGCTCCTATTGTTGCCGATACTATCGGCATCCTGTCTTTGTTTAAAATTATGTTCCATTGGTCCTGTAAATATATTCCCGTGTTGTACTGCTGCTGGTTGCCGTAAAGAATCGATGCGGGCGATGAACGCACAACATTCCATTGTAGGTCGAGTCCCGCGATGAAATAATGTCTGTCGCTTGCGGCGAAATCCATTTGAGAAATGTTTCCGAAATTGTAAGACGTTATAGTGTTCTCAAACGACAGGCCTGGCGTGCCGTATGCAAGCGCGACGGGATTTTTTGGATTGTACACCGAAAGACTGTATAGTTTGTAGTAATAAAACCTCGAACTGTATTTCGTCGTTGAGTTGGGTATCGCTTTGTAAAAGACATCGATACTCTCAGTCTCTTTATTTATCTTGTCGCCGATATAAAAAGGATTGACCTTGTACGGATCCGCAGTCCGCCCCGCATCCTGCCTCCAGTAATGTGGATATCCGCTTTCCGAATTCGTGTACTGAAGCGTTAGTTCGAGGTCCCTGTTTCCGAAAAGGTCGTATGTGAACTTTCCAAGCCCGCTGTAAAATTTGTAGTCGTTCTGCTCCGCGTATCCGTCGTTTTGCTTGTAATCAAGGTTTACTAAATATGAAAATTTAGATATCGTGTTGCTGTTCATTAGATTAACGCTCCTGAAAGTCTGAAGCCCGTCCGAGAATTTAAGGCTGTCCGGTAGTTTTTCGTAAAATCCGCCGCTCATACTTATCGAAGTGTACGGCTTGTACGTGGGTTTCTTCGTGATTACATTCACGACACCCCCTATCGCGCTTGACCCGTAAAGCGATGAGAATGCTCCCTTAACTACTTCTGTTCTTTCGATTATTGATACCGGTATCAATGACCATAACGCCCCCTTAGAGTCTCCCGTCAGTGAAGGTCTGCCGTCAAGAAGCAGCAGGACCCTATTGCCGATTCCCCCTCCCGCTACGTCTGAACTTCCTCTTATGGATAAAGCGCTGACGTTGATTCCGCTCGTCCTGTTTATCGTAACACCCTGAACGTCCTCAAGAACCTGGTCAAATGTGAACTTGTTCCTGTTCTTTATGTCTTCGGATAAAATCAACGATATCGACGAAGGCGTCTTCTGTAATGTCTGCTCAGTCTTTGTCGCCGTTACGTTTATTTTCTCTGTCTCGATTTCCGACGGATTTAAGTAAATATCGAGAACCTTCTCCTCTGACGGCTCGACAAGAAAATCTATCGAGTATTTCTCGTACCCTAACCTGCTTACCTGAAATTTATATTCACCGGGCGGTACGAGTTCGTACACGTACCCTCCCGATAAATTCGATTCGGATTTCAACTTGTCGCCTGTTTTCTTGTTCTCGAGAAGAATGCTTGCGCCCGAAATGACACCCTTTGTATCGTTATCAATAATAAGCCCGGAAATTCTTCCGGGCTTGTTTTCCGTTAAACCGTTTGCGCTCGAAATCCCGAATACGACAAAAATTATTACTGATATGTACCTGACCAAAATTCCTTAGAATTTATAGATTTTATTTGTCGTGTCCAGCCACGATATGAAATTGATATCCCCTACACCCGCGTTGTTCTGAATCTGTACTCTCGCGTTTGTTGTATCGAATATCCTTGCGGGCGAATGACTCGTGTCGCTGCCGTATTTTCCAAGTCCGTACACCGAACCGGGCATGTAAGGTAACTTTATGTACGATGTCGTTATCGTGTAGAAACCGTTAGCGGGTACCGTTAACTTGTAATCCGCTACCATCTTCCCGTTCTCCATCTTCAGAGTCATCTTGCTGTTTGCCGATGCGTTGCCCGTTGGAGGCCACGTCGCGAACGCAGATATGTCGTAATATCCCGCCGTTGTGTCCCTGAATTTGTAATATCCTGCTGAATCTGTGAATGTGATTCTTCCGTTGATTGAGTTGTTATCCCATGCCGTCGTGTTGTTCACGGGATTATCATTATTGCTGCAACTGTATGCCGCTGTTAACATGGCAATAACGAACATGAATAGAACTATGTTCATTAAATTTCTTTTCAAAACTTACTCCTTTTTTATAAAAGTTTTTCGAATATATTCACTATAATACTCGGATAGGCTTATTAGTTCCTGAAAAAATCGAGGCGTAAGATGTTGTTTTTTTATATAAGAAGTTGGTCTAACAGGATTATTTTGTCCTTTTACAGAAAATTCATCGCGTCGATGTCGTATGTAATCCTGACGCCGCTCCCTGAATCCGTATTCTGCCTCAGATGCCTGAATGATTCGATGAGTATTTTCCCGGACGGGTCTGTTTTTCTTGATGATTTCACGACTACGTGATACCGGTAAAAATCCTTTGCCTTTGAAATTAAAGGCTGCGAAGGTGTGAATATTTGTAAGTATGAACCGTACTTGAAATTCTTTAATGTGTCGTAAGCGCTTCGTGATATTCTTTCCGCTTCCTTCTGATTCTTCGATTTAATCTCGACGAGCCCTATTCTGCCGAACGGCGGATACATCCCCGCTTCTCTCGACTTCAATTCCGTATCGTAGAATCCTTCATAATCGTGCTCCGCTACTTTCTCAAAAAGTTTGTACTCGGAATGGCTTGTCTGAATTAATACTTCTCCCGGTTTCTCGCTCCTTCCGCTCCTGCCCGACACCTGCGTGAGAAGTTGGAAAGTCCGCTCCGTTGCCCTGAAATCGGGAAACAACATACCTATGTCCGCGTTGATAACTCCCACGAGCGTTACGTTCGGAAAGTCAAGCCCCTTCGAAATTATCTGCGTTCCTACTAATATGTCCGTGTTCCCCTTGTGAAAATCGGAAAGCACTTTCATGTACTTGTACTTCGATACCATCGTGTCCGAATCCATCCTCTCAATTTTCGCCTCCGGGAATAAATCCGCGAGAAATTCTTCTACCTTCTCCGTCCCTGCTCCGCTTTCTATTAGTTTCTCCGACCCGCATCCCGAACATTTAGCCGCGACCCGCTTAGTGTATCCGCACAAATGGCACTTCAAAAGATTTATTTTTTTGTGATACGTCAGTGATATGCTGCACCTCTCGCACATTTCGACTCGCCCGCAGTTAATGCATTCGATGTATGAATGATATCCGCGCCTGTTCTGCAGAAGTATTACCCCCTCTTTTCTTTCAAGCCGCTTCTTTATCGCGTAAGCGAGTTCCTTCGAGAAAAACTTGATTCGCATCTTTTCAATCTCTTCCGAAAATTCAAACCCGTCAGTTTCGCTCTTCCTCCGCAAATCAATTATTCTTACTTCGGGCATGCTTGATTCGGTTGCCCGCCTGCTTAACCTTATTAATTCGTACTTCCCTTTTTGTGCGTTGTAGTAACTCTCTACCGACGGCGTTGCGGAACCAAGGACAACAGTCGCGTCGTTGAACCGTGCCAGTATTACCGCCATATCCCTCGCGTTGTATCGAGGTGACGTCTCCTGTTTGTACGAACTATCATGCTCTTCATCGATAATTATGATTCCTAAGTTTTTCAGAGGCGCGAATAACGCGGAACGCGGACCTATCACGATGCCGTACTTCCCGTCCTGAATTCCCCTGTAAGTGTCAAGCCTTTCACCCTCCGATAACTTGCTGTGTATAACCCCTACCTTCTCTCCGAACCTGTTCTTGAAACGCTTTATGAGTTGCGGGGTCAGTGATATCTCGGGCACCAGCACGATTCCTGTCTTTCCTTCCGCTATGACTGTTCCGAGCGAACGTATGTAAACCTCCGTCTTTCCGCTTCCCGTAACTCCGTGCAAAAGAAATACTTTGAATTTACCCGAACTTACCGCGTCGTTTATGCTACTGAGACAGATTTCCTGCTCTTCGTTCAGTTCTAATTGCTTCTCCTCTTCTTCGAATAACTCCGTATGCTTTCTTTCTTTCTTGATTTCCTCAATCTTCAACAGCCCTTTCTTGTAAAGTGAGTTTATCGTTGATGACGATATACCGTGGCTCTTCGAAAGCGCTGCTGTCTCGACTTGAGCGTTTTCCGAAAGTATTTTTATTAGTTCAATCTGCCTGGGCGTCTTTATTCCGTGTTCTGCGATTACTTCTTCCGCGCTGCTTCCCTTGAAATTTCTCACCGCGCATTTTACCGTTAGTTCCCTCGCCGCCCTGCTGTATTGCTTTTCCTTAACGAGAATTCCTTTCTTCACAAGATATTCGGTGTAATATGATGTGTTGAGTCCGAGTTTTTTGTCTATCTGCTTTTTAGTCAGTTTAGCGCCTTCAGGTCCCGTAAAAAGACTTATGATATCGTAAAGCACTTCCTTCGCGCCGCGAAGTTCGTTTACTCTTGCGGCATAATCCTCTGCCGCCGCGTAAACTACTTCGCTTTGTATTGATAACTTCTTGGGTATGAACTGCGAGAGAATTTCCCCCGGAGGTGAAAGATAGTATTCGGAAATCCACATTCCGAAGTTAAGCATTTCATCGTTAAGCGCAGGCTCGGTATCCAGCGCTGATTTGATGTCTTTGACTTTGTCAATATCGCTTTTATCGGTTGTTGAAACTACAAATCCCGTCAGTATTCTTCTGCCGAATGGTACTAAAACCCTTGAGCCCCTTTGTACGCTTTCCAGAAGATAGTCGGGTATGCTGTATGTGAATAATGAATCTACCGGTATATCAAGCGCTATGTTTGCAAACTTGTCCATCCGCTTCTTTATGCTGTTCAATTATTTTGTCTCGGCGCGCTCACTTAAACCAATTTACACGCCTGACGTCATTCGGATATTCTACCGTGAAGTCAAGTGCGGGATTGTTCATCGTGTACGTCTCGTTGAATATTCTGAGGTATTCTCTCGAAAGCGGTTTGTTTATTTCTACCTTCCTCGAATAATTTCCCTTGCCCGCTTTTACAAAATTCGAATATGTTATCGAAAGATATTCCCTGAGTTTCTTGTTGAAATACGCGTACTTCACGACGTATTGGTTCGCGTCGTCAACCCAGTATTTTACGAATTTTTTCCCGTTCTTCACCGTTATCACGGAGTTGTTCTTTTCCTTGTCCATTACAAGAGTGTCGTTGTCCGTGTAAACTATGATGCAGGTACCCGACATCACGTTCATTAAATCGTCGAATGAGCACTTTATCTTTACTATGTAACCGATGTTCGCGTCCGTCGTCGGCCCCTCTATCACTTTATCGTTTAGATTATCGAAATAAATAAATTTCTTCCTGTTGAAATGCGCTATGAACGCGTCCTTCGATATTATTCCGAAACTTCCGGATATCCTGAACCATACATCGTCCCTGCGCTTTATTTTTACCTCTATGTTTCCGGTCTCATCGAACGATGCTGCTTTCATCTTTAATACATTCTCGCAGTGAAGCATGTCAACGTCTGATGCCTTCTCGTTTACGGACTTTATAAGTTCAACAATTTTCAGGCGCGCCGGGTCATTCAAAAATGCCTTTTTTAAAGAATCCCTAATCGATAAAGTGTCAACTGCCGGCTGCTCAACGAATAGACTGTCATCTTCAACCGCATCCGTGCTGTCTTCGGTCTGAGCATTAAGAAAAAATACCGGAAAAAATATAAAAAGTATTGTTACGAAGCAGATGTTTTTTTTCATAAAATTGTTTTATTCATTGTTCCTCGAGATGTTTAATTTATCCATTTTTTCGAAAAAAGTAAACGTATAAGGTTTTGAGTTTTGGAATATATATCCACGTTCCGTTCTGCAGAAGACGCTGCGCTTATTGCGACTTCTATCTCACTACCAACACGCGGTTGATTGAAGATTTCATTTCCGCCCTGAGGAATGAAATTGGAATTTTCGCCGGAATGACCTCAGAACGCAATATCGATACTGTTTACTTCGGAGGCGGTACCCCCAGCATGCTTCTCCCGAAACATTTAAATGAAATTCTCGAAACTCTCGACAAGCATTTTGCGATTTCTGCCAATCCCGAAATCTCAATCGAATGCAATCCTGAAGATATTCTTGCGGAGAATAATATTCTCGAAGATTATGCGAAATGCGGAATCAACCGCCTCAGCATCGGAGTCCAGTCTTTCCTTGACGACGAACTTAAATTTCTCACGCGCTGCCACGATGCCTCCGGCTCTTATAAATCCGTTCAGACAGCGAAGGATTTCTTTGAGAATGTCAGCGTCGATATTATTTATTCAATACCGGACAAATCAAAAGCATCCGCTTTGAAAAATATCGACGCCGTCCTTAAACTCGGCGTACCCCACGTCTCTGCTTATACTCTCATATTTGAAAAAGGGACTCTCCTTCATAAGACATTTGAAAGAGGTGAGATTATCCCGAACACTGACTCTGAAGAGGCGGAATTGTATTTTACTATCGGCGAAACGCTCGTTGGAAACGGTTACAACCATTATGAGGTTTCTAACTTCGCTAAACCCGGATTCGAATCCCGCCATAATCTCAAGTACTGGAATTTCAGCGAATATGCGGGTTTCGGACCATCCGCTCATTCTTTCTTCGGCAATAAAAGATGGAATAATGTACGCTCGGTCTCGAAATATATCGGGAACCTCCACAGAGGCGAACTCCCCCGCGAAAACATCGAGGTTCAGACTCCCGATAAACTCGAGAAAGATTATTTCATCTGCGTACTCAGAAGCAGGGGCGTAGATATCGGTGTGTATAATAAATTGTTCGGTAAAGATTTCCTGAACTGCTATGATTCCGTCATTCGAAAACACCTTGAATCCGGAAACGCTGCCCTTGCCGAAGGCTTCTTCCGGCTCACTCGAAAAGGTTTCGCGCTCGCCGACAGCATTACACTCGATTTCCTGATGTAAGATCAGAACGCGTATTCGATGTGGTTTGTCCTGTATTCGTTTTCGTTTCTCACGATCGTAAAACTATCGAAACGTACGGCGTGCCTGTTGTATTCCGGATTAAGTTTGATATACAAAACCGCGCATTTTCTTATTTTCTCCTGCTTCGCCTTAGTAATAGATTCCTCGGGAAGACCTATTCTGTCTGATCTTCGTGTCTTCACTTCAATGAATATTATAGTTTTCTTATTTTCATCCTCGAATATAAGGTCTATCTCGTACTTCTTGTATGAAAAGTTTCCCGCAAGAAACCTGTACCCCTTCTTCAAAAAATATTCCTTTGCAATGCCCTCGCCCCAGTCTCCGAATTCCCTCTTCAACGTCGTCATTTCAGAATAAGGGTATTTTTATCAAAATATTTTTTAGAAATGATTTTCTGTGGATTTCGCACGGACCGTGCCTTAGTATCGCTTTTATGTGCTCCGCCGTTCCGTATCCCTTGTTCGTCCTGAAACCGTAAACGGGATATATCTTGTCGTACTCTTCCATAATTCTGTCCCTCGTTACTTTGGCGATTATCGAAGCGCAGGATATTTCATAAACCTTATCGTCTCCCTTCACGATTGTTTCATAAGAAAATTTATTTTCCTTCCCGTTCTCTAGCCTGAAATAATTTCCGTCAATAAGGAATTTCATGCCGTCCGCTTTTACCGCTTCAATGCACTCTTCCATCCCTTTCATTACGGACTTTAGAATATTGTGCTCGTCAATGTAATCGTTGCTTAATATTGCAGTGTGGCATTTGATAACTTCTCTGCTTATAATTTCGTAAAGGACCTCGCGCTTCTTCGGACTCAACTTTTTTGAGTCTCTTACTTCCTCTATCCTCGCGCCCCGGCCCATTACAGCCGCCGCGATTACCACGGGTCCCGCCAACGGTCCCCGCCCTGCTTCATCTATACCGCAAATAATCATTTCAGAATTTATAAAATGGAGGCGTTTATTTTAAGTGAATTATTGATTCCGGTCTCAGTCGGACTTTACAAGCCGTCTGCCGCATACCGGACAATATTTTGATATAGGATATATGATTGGCTCACAGCAACCGGGACACTCTGAAATCATTCTTGTCCCGCAAATATTACAGAATTTTTCTTTCGCAGAACAGATGTTGAAATTTCCGCACTGTGGACATAACTTGTAAGTGTCTTTGGTAACCTGATGCCTTTCTTTAATATTGCTTCGGGATAAAACCATTATTCATATGAATATAGTTTATTAAAGAAATGACAAATACCCCGGTTTTACCTCCCTTATTTCCCCCCTGTGCTGATTGGGTAGAACAAGGGGGCAATTAGGGAGGGTTAACAAAACCGTACTTATAATACTTCAATTTGTATGCCATATGAATAGGCCTATACCGTGCTGTTTTTAAAGTATTTTATAAATAATCATTAAAAAGAAACGTATGTTTCTTTCGAAAAGGAAACATATGTTTCTTTATTTTGCTACGCTTGTTTCCTCATTTCCGGTTTTCG
>DATMXZ010000375.1:0-5041 GCA_035561235.1 Ignavibacteria bacterium | reverse complement strand
GTTCCTCGTAAGTTAATTTAGCCTCTAATTCTCTTTTACAATTTTCGGATTCTATTAAATTTATGTCCACTTTTTGGAAATTTTATTTGAAAAAAGGTAAGATACTCAATCCGAAAAGCATAAACAATGCAGTAAAAAAGCGGATTCCCGCCGAAAACAGCGGGAATCCGGGAGAAAAATTTAATTGCGGCCTCTGAATTCCTTATCGACGATAGTAATTTCACCGGGGTAAGTGAAGGGACCGAGAAAAGTGTCGACAGTGGGTTTAATCTTCAGGCTCAATCTTGCAGGTGAGCCGTTTGAGCCGCCGATACCGAGAGCGAGGCCGACGAGGCTTTGGAGTCCCTGATTTTTAAAGAACTGAAGCAGGTCAACCGACATGCTAAGCGGGATAGTCGCAGTCTGTCCAACGCCGGGGATAGTAATGGGGCTTGATATATCGCCTTTAATCGTTTCGACGTTATCGATAAGCAGTCTCCAGTTAAGGGCTCTAATGGCATCGCTTGAATTAGGGCTTCCCCCGCTGCCTTCGGGATTCTTCGCGAGCAGGTTAAGGGTGAAATTAGCCGGCAGTTGACCGGAACTGAACGCGGAGGTAATTTTTACGATATCGAGCGGATTAATATTTGAGAAGCCGGAAACGCCCGACAGATTAATTCCGGCGACACTCAAACCGGAAACGCTGCCAAGTTTCCACTGTAGTCTTTCGGCGTTTGTAACCGCGTCTTTAATCGAAGAGCATGACGACAAAGCGAATGCAAATAAAACAAGCAATATTAGTTTTTTCACGGTGATAAAATTAGTTTATAAAATGACGTTTTAATAATTTAATAATTGATACCCAATTGTTTCAAGATTTTTCGGAATCCCTGCGGAGTTATTCCTGCGATTTTTGACGCTTCCGACACTTTCCCTCCGCAGTATTTCATTAGCGATTCAAAATAATACTTTTTGGTATTAAAATCGTATTCCCTGTAGTCGATGAGGAAGTCGTTTTTATTTTCCGCGGCATTAAGTTCGCCATAGGGTGTCCTGCTAATGATATCAGGAAAATCCTTCAGAGTGAGTTCAGAATTAGCGGAGTAAATGAGTGCGTTTTTAACGGCGTTCGAGAGTTCGCGCACATTACCTTTCCATTCATATTCGAGGAATGCGTTTCGCACCTGGTCGCTAAGACTCAAGCCCTGCCTACCGAATTCGGACGAATACTTTTCAAGGAAATAATTCGCGAGGGGAATTATATCCTCCCTTCGTTCACGCAGCGGGGGGATATTTAGTCTAACACCCGAAATTCTATAATAGAAGTCTTCCCTGATTCTCCCAACATTCACGAGTTCTTCCAGATTTTCGTTCGTCGCCATAATCACGCGCACGTCGAGTTTGATTTCCCCCTTACGCATATCGTGTCCGACGCGTGTAATGGATTTATACTGCATGAAGTGAAGGAGTTTAAGTTGAATAGATTCCTGCAGATTCGATATTTCGGGGATGTAAACGAATCCCTGGTTTGCGGATTCAAATTTGCCGGGTTTCATTCTGTCGGCGCCGGTAAAAGAGCCTTTCTCGTGACCGAAGAGTTCAGATTCAAGCAACGTCTCACTGAGAGTTCTAATGGGGACGGGAATAAACGGCTTATCTTTTCTTTTACTTCTGAGAAAAATCTGCGCCGCCACCATATCCTTGCCAACGCCAGTTTCGCCGCAAAGCAGAACATCGACGTTAAGATTCGCGAGCCTTGAGATTTCATAACTTATTTTCTTCATTACTTCACTTGCCAGAACAAACGAATCGTCAGTAAGAATGTTGTTCCCCATCAGTCCAGAAATTCTGACCCGGAGTTTTTTCTGATTAAGAGCCTGTTCGATTTTTTCGTTAAGGATGTCCAAGTTAAAATCCTTTGAGAGAAAATCGTGGGCGCCGAGTTTCATAGCTTTAACGACGTGCTCCATATCATCATATTCAGTAACGACAATAACGGGCAAATACGGGTCGACGTCATTGTGAATTTTTTCAAGCACGTTGAGTCCGTGAATATCAGGCAGTTGGAGGTCAAGGAGAAGAACGGACACGAGCGTGTTTTTCACAATCCTAAGGCCTTTTTCTGCTGTATCCGCCGTAAGGATTTCATATTTATCGCCGAGCATAAGAACGAGGTCTTCCGTAAACTCTCTGCTGTCGTCGATTATTAATAATTTATGCTTACTCATACTATACTAAAATGAATGATATGACGAATCTCGTGCCGTCACTGAAATCTTTATCGAGAACGATATCTCCGCCGTATTTACTTATTATGCTCTTTGCGTAATATAGTCCAAACCCGCGATTAATACCCTTCGTCGAAATCCCTTTACTGAAAATCCGTTTCTTGACTCTATCAGAGAAACCCGGGCCGTTATCGGAATACGAGAAGACAATCATTCCGTCCTTTTCAGTCAACTCCATATTAATACGTTTCCGGTATCCCATATTGTTCATATCGGCGAAGGCTTCGACCGAGTTATTAATTAAAATGTGTGTTAATTCTTTCAGTTCGACTTCATTGAAAACGGCACGAGTCGAGTCAGCCCTGCAGGAATACTTCAATGACAAGCCGGGAATTTCAAGCGACTGCTGTTCGCGTATAGAATCAAGGACAAGGTTAACATCTGTAATAAAATACTCTTCCAGATTTTTTGCGATCTGTTTAATTCTCGTAATACAGGTTTTGACAAGTTCGACGATTTCGGCTGAATTATAAATGATGCCGTTATCGTGCCGAAGTGTAATTTTAATTTCTTCCAGTTTATTTTTAAGAATTCTGGAGTTCGTCATTAATTTTTCATTCGCGCTTTGCATATCGTTATAAACAGATACTTTCGGCATTTCATTGAGTATCACGTTAAGATGAGCGGAGATGAATTCAATCTGCGGATAGACCGTCTCGATGTATTCAGAGAGCAGTCTTGCAAACCTTTTACGCAGAATAGTCCCGTCGTTATCCGCGCCATCCTTTCGAACCGTATCGAGATAGTCCTTATTTTTGAGGAAAAGTGATATCCTGTTAAGGCACATCAGGGAGTTTTCGCCGTGTTTAAATGCTTTGACTTTAGAAATCAGGCTTGAAAAAATATTTATTCCGGGTTCGGAAAGAGTGACGGTTTCTGTTTCTTTTCTCTCCCAAACGATAGCCTGAACGAGGTGATTAGGCAGAAGTTTAGCATTTCCTTCGAGGAACACGCTGTTACCGTCTTTTTTTCTGAAGTACGCTTTCATCAAGACGGTTTTGCCTTCGATAATTTCAGTAAATTTTACGGGGTAGTCTGTCAGGTCCTTTTCGAAAAACAAATCAATAAAATTCATACCTGTCATTTCATAGTCATCATACCCGAGAATACCGCGTATTGCTTTGTTCGCGCTGATTATGATGCCTGATGTATTAATAATAATAATACCCGCGACGGCTTCTTCGATTATTATGCTGTAATCTTTCTGCGATTTAATAGTTTTCTCATATAACGTTTTGTCCGTTATATCTTCGATAAGGAAAAATCTGCCGATATATTTATTATCGGCGTCCGTAAGCAATGTCGAGAAACGGCGGAGCACCCTACCACTTTTCAGCAGCATTTCGTCTTCAAAGGCGATATCATTGCCGGGAATTCTGAAGAACATCGCATTTTCAATGAACTTTTCCGTATCCGCAGCCTTTTCGGAACAGAGGTCTCTGATGTAAGAATTTTTCAGATTATACTCATAATTTCCAGCAAGTTTTGAATCGATGCCCCACAATTCACAGAATCGAGTATTTATATATACAACATCATCGGTATTATAATTCACGATATAATATCCGAATCTGGCGCTTTCCGTCATAATGCGCAAGAGCGCTTCATTTCTAACTGTTCTGTTTTCAGATTTAATTCTTTCGGTAATATCCTGGAGCACACCGCAATAGAAGATTCCCTTTGAATCCAGCGCTTTCGTGAGGAGATTTTCGACCCAGATGAGTTCACCGTTTGATTTTACGCATCTGAAATTTCGTTTGAACATTCCGGAATCGTCTTTTTCTTTCCATTTGTTGAACGCTTCAAAATATTTTTCCGCATCCTCACTGAATATTACATTTTCGACAAAGTTGCTTCTATTAAGTTCGGAGACATCGTAACCGAGCAAGTCGCGCACGCGTGTTGAGATGAAACTATCGTCTCTGCCCGCCTCATAGAGAATTAGATTTGAAAAGTTGCTGAGAATAGCGCCGAATCTATATTTAGTATGAATAAGTTCTTCGAGCGTATTTCTTGATTCGGTTATATCGCGTCCGATAGCCTGAACTTCTTTAATAGACCCGTCATCGTTTCTTATACCGACGCTTTCAAGGTGAAGCCATTTGACGCCGTTTTTCGTCACGACTCTGAACTCGATGTCATCGCGGGTTTGCGAGCGCATGAAGTTATAACTTCTTTCCATAACGTACTGGAGGTCATCCGGGTAAACCATCGTGAAGATATTTACTCCGAAGAGTTGTTCGCGGCTGACGCCGATGAATTCACAGCAGGCATCGTTCACGTAAGTAATGTTGAAACCGCTGTCAATTCTAAGAAGAAGATTAGTCTGCAGACTTACAAGGCTGCCGTATCTTTCTTCGCTCGCCTGCAAATCCCAGAGAATTTTTTCGAAGCCTGTAATTCTAAAGAAACAGAGCGAAACGGAATTTACCGCATGGTTTTTATCAAAGACCGGCGTGAAAATGCATTCAAAATATCTCGTTCCATTATTATCCGTCCCAAACTGAAAGTCTCGTTTTACGGGATTACCGAAGAAGGACTCATCAAGGGCGGATTTCATTGATTCAATGTTATACTCGGGCACGAAGTCGAGCAGGGACATTCCGATTTGGATATCAAAGCCAACCTGAGTTTTAATATGAGAAGAAGTATCAGGTGAAATATAAACAATTTCCGTATCCCTGTTTACAATCATATAGGGGACGAAAGACATGCCAATAAACTGATGTGACGATACCGGGTTCATTAAAACAATCTATAATATTATAAATTAT
>DATMXZ010000374.1:0-3754 GCA_035561235.1 Ignavibacteria bacterium | reverse complement strand
CATTTACCTTAAATCATTTATTATGAAAACTTTATCCTCGTTAACGGGCATAGTTTTTGTATTTTTCCTGCTGGTTTTATTCTCGATGATTAATAGAGAAATACAAGCACAGATTTTACCCGATCTTATGTATTACAAGTTCGAGAATAACCCATCGACTTCTTCAGTTTTGAATTATGGCAGTTCACCTGTCGGTACAAATCCCGCTCCGATTCTCATACACACGCTTAGCACGGGCGGCATGTACGATTCCTGCCTGAAGGGTACCGGCGGCTCGACCAGCGGTGTAAACACAGGATGGCTGACGAACTTCAGCACGGGTAGTTGGACAATAGCAATGTGGATTAGCGAAATTCCCAATAACACGACCTTGTATTATTTGTTCGGAGACCTGACCGGCACATTCAGGTGTTTTCTTGGCGGCGCCGCGGGAGCAGGTAACATTACACTGAGAGGAACAGGGATAACGAATGTGAACGTTTCAGGCGTCGCGCCCGGACCAACGGTTGTGCACTTTGTTTATGATTCGGTTACCTTCAATTTAAAGGCTTACAAAAACGGCGTGCTCGTAAATACAGTCTTGCAGGACACATTAAACCTGATAACGGGAACAGGTTTCAGAGTGGGAGGATATTCCACAAATACAGGTTTAAACGGAAAAATGGATGAGTTCAGGGTTTACAGGCGGGCATTGACGGCAGCGGAGGTATGGGCTACAAGAAATATATCTGTATATCCGGAATATTACAATCTGAATAACGGCACCTCAAGCAACGGTTTTCCTTTTGCGCAGACATCAGGTAAAGCTGTAAATACGCTCATACGCGCTAATGAGATTGTTTATCCTGATACAATACCTGAAGGACAACAAATAAAGACTGTTCATTTCAGGATGTCAACCGCAGGTACAAGAATTTTTACAAACCTTCATATACTTATCGCGCAGACATCGGACACATCGCTTACCTCCGGTTCGTTTTTTTCAGGTCCTTATGACACAGTTTACTACGGTACGACCGACACTCTCACGAGTACTGTTAACGGGTGGATGGGAATTAATCTGAAAACACCATATTTATACGACCCTTCAAAGAGTCTGGTATTATTCGTTGGACAATGCGGTTCTTCGGGTTCGGGAGGAAACGTGCGGAATACGTCTCTGACAGGTACCGGACCCAGGCGCGTATGGTCTGTCGGCGGATGTCCGTTTACAGCAAATACCGGAGGCGATGCAGCAATGATAAATTTCGGTATTGATATCGAGCCTGCCACTCCGATGTCAGGTATATACTATGTAGGCGCAGGTCAGAACTGCCCGAACTTTAAGACTCTGACTAACGCTGTTTACAACCTCAACATCAGAGGCGTTTCGGGTCCTGTTTCTTTTATCTTGACCGATGCGGAATATACGTCCGAAATACTACCGATTACCATCAACGCTTTCACAGGCGCTAATTCAACCAATACCCTTACGATTAAACCAAACACAGGCGTGACCGCAACCATATCGGATTCGTCCGCCACCTCGGTCATTAAACTTAACGGAGCAGACTATGTCACGATTGACGGCTCAAACTGCGGTGGCACCGATAGGAATCTGACTATAAAAAATACTAACGCCGCTTCAGGAACGGCGGGAATCTGGATATCAAGCCTCGGTGCGGGACTGGGGGCATCCCGGAATACTGTCAAGAACTGTCAAATTTCCTGCAACTATAACTCCGGAAACAGTTACGGTATCTGCATAGGCGGGACCTCTTTAAGTTCGAGTGGAGCCGATAATGATACGATAACGCTGCAAAACAATTCCATTTCAAAATCATACTACGGAATAAGAGCATACGGCACTTCAACAGGCGAATTGAATTCTCTCGTAATAACAGGTAATGCAATCGGTTCAAACGATGCCGGGGATTACGTGACGACTTATGGAATATACGGCTATTATCTATCAGGTCCCGAGATTTCAAACAATGAAATATTTAATATGATTAACGAGGGGAACAGATACGGTATGTACTTCGGCTCTTACGTTTACAACAGCGCGATAAGCAGAAACAAGATACACGGATTTAATCATACGAATACTTCGGCTTACTATTGCATAGGTATATATTTCGCATCGGGAACAAGTTGTATGGACAACCGGATAGACAATAACGCCATATATGATTTACAGAACTACGGAAGCACAACAGACTATTATTACTGTGGAATAAGAATAATCGGCGGGAGCAATTACAGATTGTATTATAATTCAATCAGCCTGACGGGGGCTTTCAGAAACACTTCGTCAGGAGTTTTTTCTAAATGCTTATACGTCAGTTCGGCATCCACAAATCTTGATATAAGGAATAATATTTTTTACAATGCAATGACGGGCACATCGCCCAAGACATACACAATAGACGTTGTAGCATCATCAACGTTTGCAATAAGCAGTTACAACGATTTTTACACCGCGGGGACAGTATTCGGGAAGTTTGCCGGAATCGAAACGACGTCGTTTGCCGACTGGAAGAGCGCCGCTGCACAGGACAAATTCTCCGTAAACGCGGACCCGGGATTTACTTCGACAACGGACCTGACTCCGAATACATCTAATGCAAATTGCTGGAACATAAACGGAGGCGGTTACCCGATTTCTTCGATAACGACAGACATCAACGGCGTCGCAAGAAATACTGCCGTTTCGGAGGGACCGGAAGATATAGGTGCTTTTAAATTTACACCCGCCGTTGAACCCGGCTTCTTAACAATTACAGGTTCAATCGGCGATGGATTGACCTCAACGATATCATTTGCGGGCTATACACTCGGCACGGTTATGTGGCACTCGGGAGCAGGCGTGCTTCCTTCGTCAATATCGGCGGTGTTCAAACCGGGGGACGTCCCTCCGGGTACACTCGTTCATACTTATGCATATGAACATCTGGACATCACTCAGTCGGGCGGAACATTGCCTTATACGTACGACATAACTTTGTTCTACAACCTAGCGAGATGTTATACAATTAATGTGACGGAAGAAAACAACATCAGAATTGCAAAAAATACAGGGGGCACCTGGAACGGATTAATGGAAAATAGCGTGACAAACACGACGGACAAATCCGTAACTGTTTCCGGCGTAAGTAACGGCTTTTCATCTTTCACATTTTCAGGTTATGATTCCCCTCTGCCTGTTACTCTTGCTTCGCTCACATCAGAAGTCAGCGGAAAGAATAACGTTGTCTTGAAATGGACAACGAATTGTGAGACAAACAATGCCGGATTCGATGTTGAAAGAAAACCTGTATCGGGAAATTATTCGAAAATCGGCTTTGTTAAAGGCGAAGGATCTGCTTCGACAATCACGAGATATGAGTTTACGGATTTTAAATTGCAGACAGGCATATATTATTACAGATTGAAACAAACGGACATCAACGGAAATTTTCAGTATTTCAATCTGGGTTCGAATGTTGAAATCGGTATTCCCCGGAAATTTGATTTGAGCCAAAATTATCCGAATCCTTTCAATCCCTCGACGAAAATTGATTTTGATTTGCCGAAAGACAGCAAGGTAAGACTCGTCGTTTATGATATGCTTGGAAAAGAGATTTCGAGGCTCGTAAATGGTAACCTGAAAGCCGGATATCACACGGCTCAGTTCAAGGCTCAGGGTCTCTCAAGCGGGGTTTATTTTTACAGGCTGATTTTAGACTCGGAAAACGAGAAACACATATTTAACGGAAAAATGGTTCTTTTGAAA
>DATMXZ010000373.1:0-3410 GCA_035561235.1 Ignavibacteria bacterium | reverse complement strand
ACATTTCCCGGCAGCGATATTAATTATAATATCTTTTGCATTTTCGATTCTAGGCTTCAGCGGAAAGGGAAACTACATAATTTCCGGTAACGTTATTAAACGCTCATTCGGAGAAATGTACCAGGTGGGTACAATTAATATCAAGTTCAAGAATCAGGTCAGCGGGTTCACGAAATTGTCGACCGGAGTTCAGAATATTGATAAAATGATGAATGATTACGGAGTCACATCTGTGTGGCAGATGCATCCTTTAAAAACCGACGTGAAAAAGAGAATGATTGGCGACGAAGAACTGGCAAAAATTTTCGAAATAAAATATTCCTCATCGGCTGACCCGCGCGATGCTGCTCTGCGGCTGCTGAATGCTAACAGGGACCTGCTCGATTGGGCGGAACCGAGTTTCGTATATGAAGCGGATTATATCCCGAATGATCCGAATATTTCCAGCCAGTGGCACATATCTAAAATATTCTCCACGCAAGCCTGGGATATAATAAAGGGAGACACAAACGTGGTTATCGGTATTGTTGACAGCGGTACCGACCTTGACCATCCTGATTTACAGGCAAATATTAGAGTGAAGTGGAACGAGCCTATAAATGGAATAGACGATGACAATAACGGTTACATAGACGACTGGAAGGGGTGGGATTTCTGGGGCAATGACAATAATGTTCAAATCGCGACTAACGGCAATGCCCACGGTTCACACGTATCGGGTTGCGCGTCTCAGGTTACAGATAACGGAGTGCACGGAGCGGGTATCGGGTTCAAAACCAAATTGATGGTAACGAAACACACCGATGACTCGAACCCTGAATCGTATTTATATTATACTGACTTAGGAATTACTTATTGTTATCAGAACGGCGCGAAAGTTATTAACTGCAGTTACGGTAGTTCATCCTATAGTTCGAACACTCAACTTATAGTTAACAATGCCTGGGCAAATGGCGTTATTATCTGCGGTTCTGCCGGTAACGGTGACGCGAACGGAATCGGACAGAACTGGGCAAGGTATCCGGCTTCATACGATAATGTCGTTTCGGTTGCCGCAACGGGAACTACCGACGTAAAAACAACGTTCTCGAACTTCCATTCAACGGTGGATGTTTGCGCTCCCGGTTCAGGTATCTTAAGCACTTATTTCGACAATGGCTATTCGTATCTTGACGGTACGTCAATGTCCTCTCCGATTACGGCCGGGACAGTGTCATTAATCGCTGCCAAAAATCCGTCATGGACTCCTCAACAAATTGTTGATAGACTGAAATTATGCGTTGACAGCATTTATAATGTTAATCCGACTTATGTTGGTATGCTCGGAACAGGAAGAATTAATGCGTTGAAATGTCTTACGGATAAACCGGTTGTGAAATTATTAACTTATGCTCATAATGATTCAATTTACGGAAATAATGATAAAATTTATGATGCTAACGAAATTATCCCGATAACCGTGAGTTTAAAGAATACTCACTTTGCGGGTACCAATGTATCTATACGATTGACGACGGCAAGTCCTTACGTTCAGATTGTTCAGGATTCGGTTTATATCGGTAACGTTGATGCATACGGCGGTTTCGGCACTACGTTTGCGAATACTTTTAAGGTTAAGGCTCTTACTTCCTGCCCCTTCGATCAGGATATTACTTTTAGAGTCTCCAGTTCCTCATCGTGCTTTGTAGATGAAAGTACAAATTCGATTACTGTTAGGTTCAGACAGGGATTCGCTGTACATACGATAAACAACATGAAGTTGTGCCTGACTAAGGACGGAAACGTGGGGAAAAAGGTACAGAGTTACGGAACGGGCCTTATGATAGGCAACGGTACCGCGAACAATATCTACGAAGGCGGTCTTATGATTGGCCAAAACAATACAAAGGTCTCTGACTGCGTAAGGCGCGGATACACTCCGGCGAACGCTTCGGATACGGATTTTTATGCGCTTTCCTCATATATCCTCACGACTCCGGGTGTTTCATCAAATCAGGACGGATACGGAAAATTCAATGACAACGGTGCGGGAACGAGTAAAATAGGCGTAGAGGTGGAAGCGTTCTCTTACGCTTTTAATACGGCCGCTGATATGGATTATATTCTGTTGAAGTATAAGATTAAGAACACAAACAGTACTGCCTTAAGCAACGTTTATGCAGGTTTGTTCTTATGGTTCCAACCCGAAGGGCTGACATTTACGAACAACATTACAAGACTAAACAACACTAACAAACTCGCTTATACTTACAATACTACCGTTGCGAACAAGTATTACGGTCTCGGATTAATGACCAATCAGACTGTAAACTTCAAGGCGCTGCCAATGGCTGATGTGTTGACCGGATTCACTTCTCAGGAAAAATGGGACGCCATGAGCAACGGCGTCGTAAACGATTCGATAGGTCCCGGAGGAAATTGTTTCGCTTTATCAGTAGGTCCTTTGAATCTCGCGGCGAATCAGGTCGAGACGGTCGGATTTGCTATACTTTACGGTACGAGCGTTGCGGATTTGATAACGAAGAACAATGGCGCGAAAGTAAAATACCAGTCCGTAGGAATCAGGCAGATTTCGACTGAGATTCCAAGAGTCTTCAGTCTCGGTCAGAATTATCCGAACCCGTTCAATCCGGTTACTAACATCGAATTCGGATTGCCGAAAGATGAAAATGTCAGCCTGAAAGTTTACGACATGCTCGGCAGGGAAGTCAGAACAGTCGTAAACGAATTCAGGAAAGCCGGAATGTATCAGGTAGGATTCGACGCTTCATCGTTGAGTTCAGGCGTTTATTTCTACAGGATTCAGGCGGGAACATTCAGCGAAATCAAGAGAATGGTCGTGCTGAAATAACATTGAAAATATAACGTGTATATATTCATTATATACTTGATTAAATATAAAAATAGATATATCTTTAAACGATAATATGGTGTAGAAAAAAGAGTGGGTTGATGACCCACTTTTTTTTTGCTTATGGAAAAAAAGATTGAAAATATCGCTGAAAATGCATTAAACGGAAGGAATATCCGTTTGATTGACGTTGAAATCAGGGGCGAAAAGAAGAATAAAATCGTGGAAATATTCATCGATTCTCCCGGCGAACTTGATTTGGATGAACTTACTGAAGTGTCCCGGGACATTAATTCATTGATAGATGAGAGTGATTTTAAAGGCGAGATTTTAAAGGTTGTTGTTTCATCTCCCGGGGTTGACAGACCGTTCAGGTTCGCCTGGCAGGTGGCAAAGCACGTAAACAGGATTTTTGAATTCGGAAATGGGGACGATATTAAAACAGGCAAACTAATAAAGGCGTCAGGCGATAATCTCATTTTTGAGATTAAAGCAGGCAAGAAAGAGATTAGAGAGGAAGAAGTAAAGTTTTCGGAGTTAGAAATTTTAAAAGTTAAAT